>JADLHM010000132.1 GCA_020848745.1 Deltaproteobacteria bacterium
TCAGAAGCGGTAGTCCACGTAGGCGCCGAACGAGACCATGCTGCCGACCTCGTCCGGGAAGTCGCGGCCGCCGAGCAGCTGGTGGCCGGTCACGTCGATGCCGAGCGCGAGCGCGCCGTCGGCCAAGGGATAGGCGAGCTCGAGACCGCCGCGCCCGGTGATCGCGAAGGCCACCGAAGCCTCGCCGGCCGACGGGTCGTACGCGACGCCTTCGAGCCCGACGCCGAGCACCGGATGCACGTCGGCGTTCGGGAGGAACCGGTAGTTGAAGGTCGCACCGAGCGTGTAGATGCCTGCGTCGGTCACGCGGCCGTCGGAGTCGGTCGTCGAGATCGCGTCGGGAGCCATGTCGAAGCGGAGGCCGAACTCGGCTTGATCCACCGCGAGCCCGAAGTGCAGGCGGTAGGCGACGGTCGCGCCGCCGAACCCGTCGCCCACGAAGAGCAGGCCGCCGACGCCGGCGCCCGCGACGACGATGCTGCTCGTGTCGTACGGGTCGCGCCCGGTCGTCGTCTCCACGGTGTCGACGTCGACCTCGTGCACGACGGTGCGGCGCTCGACGGTGACGCTCGTGACGGGCTCGGGCTGCTGCACGACCACGACGGGAGTCGGTTGGACGATGGGGTCCACCACGTAGCGATCGGGATGGCGTACCCACTGCGCGGCGGCGGGAGACGCGGCGGCGACGGCGAAGGTCAGCGACGCGACGGTCAGGACGGGACGAACGACGTTGTTCATGGCGAGCTCTCTTTCCTGCGGGTGCCGAGGGGCTCGTTCACTGACCGGTTCGGGGGCCGAAGGCGCCGGGCTCGTGCATGCCTTCGCCCGCGAGGTCCGCGACGACCATCCGCACGAGGAGGCGATTGAACTGCTCGACGGCGACGCGGTCGGTGTCGGCTTCCTGGTGGTCGTTGCCGATGCCCGAGTCGTTGGTGAGGTAGACGTACGGGGTCGAGGTCGCGGCGCCCATGGCGCGGAACAGGTACTCGACCGAACGTTCGGCACCGCTCGCGGCGACGGGCAGGATGCGGATGCCACGCGCCGACGCGTCGTTCATCGCGTGGCGGTAGGTGAACTGCGAGTCGGCGTACTGCTGCGGCGGCGCGTCGGCGATGACGACGAGCACCCGGACCGCGTTGCCCTGGCGCCAGGCCATCCGGCGGAGCGCGAACTCGAGACCGGTGTTCATGTCCTCCGGGTAGTCGCCGCCGCCCGAGGCGTGGACGTTCTGCATCGCGGAGGCGAAGCCCGGCACGTTCGCGCTGAAGCCGATCTGCTGCACGAGCTCGGCGTCGCCGCGGTCGCGGTAGAAGGTCGCGCCGACGCGGATGTCGGTCTGCGGCATCTGGCGACGAATGCGCATCGTGATGTCCGCGACCTCGCGGTTCACGTAGCGAAGCTCGTCTTCCATGCTGCCGGTGACGTCGATCAGGAAGCCGAGATCGAGCGCCTGCGGTGCCGCGGCGACCAGGCCGTTGAGGCGGACCACCGTCTCGGGGCCATCGCCCTGCGCGGGGATCTCGACGTTCGTCTGCACACGCGTCTGACCGATGTCGATGGTCGCCGTGGCGGTGCCGCCCGACTGAGGCGCGGCGAAGCTCGGGTAGAAGTCCCAGACGCCGTCGGCGTGGGTGCGTCCCTGGGCTTGCACGCCCGCGCCGTTGAGCAGGATGCGCGCGTCGTTGACGGGACGTCCGACGCCATCGACCACGCGGACGCGAACGCGACGGCTCATGTCGATGCCGAGCAGACCGCGCTCCGCACCGTGGCGGCCGAGGTACTCGAGGTACGCGCCGCGCCGATCGACGTCGCCGACCGAGGCCGCCGTCAGCAGGCCGCCCGCGGGGATCTGCTGCTCCACCACGTACGGCGGCATGACGCCGGGGCGCACGGTGATCGTGGTGGTCGTCGTGGTGGCGACCCCACCCGCGACCGTGACCGGTGCCATCGGGCTCGAGGGCGGAGGAGGGGGAGGCGCGATCATGTCGCCGCCGCCCGGCGCGGCCGTGGGAGCCGCATAGCTGCCGGCGGCTTCGCCGCCGCCGCCGTAGTCGGCCCCGGCAGCCTCGGCTGCGTAGCCGCCGCCCGAGCTGCCGCGTGCCGCCGTGGTCAGCGCCGGGGACTCGGCGCGCATGGCACCGCCACATCCCGTGAGCGCCAGGACTACCGTGAAGCAGGCCAGGATCTTCTTGAATCGCGTCATCGCCGTCCCTCCGTCCGTGTCGTCGCCGAGCCGCAACGCGGCATCCGCATCCCCGCGTCGGAGCGGGGACACGCGAGCCGTCTCGGCAGGCTCGCGGGGGCGTCCAGCCGCCTCCGCCCACCCTCGGCTCAGCTCCGGCATCAGAACGCAGTGGCCTTCGGTCTCTTACACGGATTTGCAATTTAGTTGTTTCGACACGCACCGATCGAGCGAGCACCCTGCGATCTCGGGCAAATGAAGATCGGAGCTGTCGCTATTTTTGCTTTTGTGTCACGGAGCGCGCTGCCGTCGCGACGGTCCCTCGGCCGGCGCCCGGCCCGCGGGGGGGGCGGGGGTGAAAGGTGGGGGGGCCCCGAGGCGTTTGAGGGAACGAGGGCGCGTTGGGAGCGTCCGAGGAGGTCATGATGAAGACGACAGCAAGGTGTCTCGCGGTTCTGTTGCTCGCGTCCGGGCTCGCGCTCGGTGGTTGTGGTGGTGACGACGCTGCGGAGCCCGAAGGCACGGGCGAGACGGGTGGCGAGCACGAAGGCGAGGGCAGCGGAGACCCGGAGGCCACGCCTCCCGAAGGTGAAGGCACCGACGGGACGTCGACCGATGGGACCGGCGGAGACACCAGCACCGACACGCCGCCCGAGGGCGAGGGTGGCGGCGAGTCGGGGGGCGGCGCGGAGTAAGCGCGGACGGGCAGGCCGCGGGCCGGGGGTAGACCTCGAGCCCCGTCGAGGGGCCCGAGCTCCGGTCCGCGGCAGCCAGCCCACGTGGGCACACCAACGGGAGCAGGCGATGGACGGTTCGATCGAGACCTTGCACAGCCGAGCGAAGTGCCGGATAAGCGCGGCGGCGGCGTGGCGCGCGACGAGCCGAAACCCGAGCGCCCCACGGGGGGGAACGAGGCGGGACCGCCGAGGCCCGGCAGCGTCCGTTTCAACAGCCCCGAGTGGCTCGCCTGGGAGCGCGAGCGGGTCGCCCGAGCGCGCACCGGCGATCGCGTCGCCTTCGGTGAGCTCTATCGCGCGTTCGCTTCCCCGCTCTTCGCGCAGGTGCTCGTCCCACGCCTCGGCAACCAGGCGGCTGCGGAGGACGTGCTCGCCGAGACCTTCCGCACCCTGCTCGAGCGGCTCGGTCAGTTCGACGACCAGGGCACGAGCATCTGGTTCTGGCTGGTGCGGATCGCCGTGAACAAGGCCACCGACATGCACCGTGGGCGTGCGCGCAGGACCCGGGCGCTGGTGAGCTTCGAAGGTTTGCTCGCGCCGGTGCTCGAGGCGCCTCCCACCCCGCGGGATCTGACCGAGCGGGCGAGCGATCTGGCGGCGTTGTCGGGTCGTGTCGCCGAGGTGCTCGGACGGATCAACCCGCGTTACCGGCGCGCGCTCGAGATGAGGTTCCTCGAAGAGCGCTCTCGCCAGGAGTGCGCCGACGCTCTAGACATGAAGCTAGGTACTTTCGACGTTCTGCTGCTGCGCGCGGTGCGGTCGTTCCGCACGGCGTGGGGAGCGGAAGGCGGCGACGAGACACCGTCCTCCGATCCCGAGGAGTCCTGAGGTGGTTCGACCGGACGACGAAGAGCCCACGGCCGACGAGCTCCGCGAAGCGGAAGAGCTCGCCCGTCTCCTCGAAGGAGACGACGTGGGTGATCGCGCCTTCGATGCGCGCGCGCCCGAGCTCGAGGCGGCGTCGTTGCTCCGGTACAGCCAGGGTGCGGGCGAGCTGGAGCCCGAGCGCGAAGACGCGATCCTGCGCGACCTCCTCGTCGAGGCCGAGCGAAACGCACAGCCTGCCGCGGCGGCCGCGGCGGCCGCGAAGAGAGCCACCGGCGAGAAGCGTTTCGACTGGGGCCGAGCGATCCGATGGTTGCTCGGCATCGGCGGCGTCGCGGCCGCGGCGGCGATCGTGTTGCTCGTCGTGCGACCGTGGCGTCCGGACGCGACCGACGTCGCGACGCGATTGCCTGCTCCGTCGATCGAGCTGCTCCGCGCGCAGGCGAGCGCCGCGTCGTCGGGCGGATCGATGGCGGGCCTCTCGGACGCGATGCGCGGCTACCGCACCGGCGTGTTCGACGCGCTCCGCTCGCGTTACGCGGGCTCGTCGTCCGCCGAGGTGACGGTCACCGAAGCGTACGAGCGCTACGCGTGCGAAGGGCTCGACGAGGCTCCGTCGGGGGCGCTCGCGAGCATCGAGACGCCGCGCCGCCGGGTGTCGCGTCCGCGTTCGCGACGGGACGCGAGGCCCGCCGCGCTCCTGGCGCACGCGTGGGTCGAGAGGTTCACCAAATGACCCCGCTGCTCGCGCGCGCGCGCCCGCGTCCTCGGCTGGTTGCCACGGTCGTGGCGATGCTGGTCGCGTGCGTGGCCCTGCTCGCGGCCGGTTGCCCGCTCACCGACGACGGCGTCGTGTGGGTCGAGGAGACCCAACAGGCCAGCGTCCGGGCGGACGAGCTCGTGCGGCGCGGGGACCGAAACGGCGCCCGGCGCGAGCTCCGCACCATCGTCGAGCTCGAAGCGCCAGAATCGGTGGCGCCGGCGGACCGTCGTATCGTCGTGCAGGACGCGACCTTCCGGCTGGCGGAGCTCGACCTCGGGGACGGCCGCGCTCACGAGGCGCTCCGATGGGCAGAACGTGGGCTGGCGCTCGGCGTGGCGGAAGACGTGTTCGCCGCGAACCTCTTCGTGGTACGAGGGCGAGCGCGCGAGACGCTCGGACGCGATCGCGAGGCTGCGGACGACTTCTATCGCGCGCTTCGGATCAACGAGGAGCTGCTCAGGCGCGCGCTTGGAGAGGATGGATGACGGGGGCTCTCCCGCGAGGTCGACTGCGAGGGTGGATGACGATCGGGCTGTGCGTGCTCGGCCTCGCGTCCGGAGGTTGCGCGGTACGCGCCGCGCGCAGCGAGACGCCCGCGGTGCAGAGCGCCAACCCGCGCTACGGCGCTGGAGCGGACGCCGCCCCGACCTCGACGACGGGGCGCGACGACCGGCCGCAGTCGCCGAGGATCATGATCGTCGAGCCGGATGGCCTGTCGGTGGCCGAGCGTCGCGACGTGGATCTGTGGACCGCCGACGCGTCCAGCCGCGCCGAGCAGCTCTCGGCTGCGCTGTCCGCGGGCGGAGGGCCCAACTGCTCGGCGGCACGCGAGCACCTTCGCGCGATGTGCGAGCTCGCGGAGCGGATCTGCGGCATCTCGGCGCGTCACCCGAGCGACGACGATCTCGAGTCGCGTTGCGAGGAGTCGCGCGAACGTTGTCGCGAGCGGACCGAAGAGGTCACCGCGCGCTGCGGTGGATCGTGACGATGCGCGCGCGCGTCGTCGTCGCGAGCCTCTGGGTCGCGGCTTTGCTCGGCGTCTCGTGCGGAGGCGGGCAGCCAGAGGTTGCTCCGTCGGGCGGCGGCGAGCCCTCGAGCGAGGCCATGGACTCCTCGTCCGGCGGCAGCGCGGGTGCGGGTGGCGGAGGTACGAGCGCGGCCGGCATGGACGTCGGCGGTGGCGACTACGTGCCCGGCCGTCCTCCGCCGCCACCGCCGCCCTCGACGCCCGGGACCGTGCGCCTCACGGGGGCGGAGCAGCAGACCGTCATGTCCTACGGGGGCTCGATGCTCCAGCTCGAGCGCGACCTCACGAACGCGATCCCACAGAGCGGCGGCGCCGACTGCGGCACGGCGTGTCAGGCGTCGGAGTCCATCTGCGATCTCGCCACGCGCATCTGCGGCATCGCCACGCGGCATCCATCGGATGTCGAGCTCGCCGAGCGCTGCGAGGACGCGCGGAGCCGCTGTGCCGCCGGCCAGGA
>JADLHM010000133.1 GCA_020848745.1 Deltaproteobacteria bacterium
AGCGCCTCCTCGCGTCGACGTCGCTCGGCGCAGGCCGCCTCGATCTCGCCGCGACGCTGCATGATCCGCGCGCGCGCCGCGTCGGCGCCGGCGGCGAATCGCCGCGCGACCGCCGCGTCCGTGCTCGCCAGCGCCTCCCAGGCGGCCGTGCTGCGGGCGAGCTCCGCCGCCGCGCGCTCGGGGTCGGTGGCGTCCGCGAGACCCTCGACGGCGGCACACAGCAACCCCTCCTGCCTCCGCCCCTCCGCTTCGGCGGCACGCCGCGCGTTCTCCGCGTCCTCGATCGCCTGCAACATCGCTCTCGCGCGCCGCGCCACGGCCTTCTGCTGCGAGCGCGCGGCGATGGTCTCGAGCAGCGCCGCGTCGGAGTCGGGCCGCGCGCTCACGACGCGATCGAACGCGGCGAGCGCGACCTCCCGGTGGTCGCTGTTCAGCACGGTGGAGAGCAGCTCCTCGGGCGAGCGCAGGAGGGCGGCAGCGGCGAGCGCCGTCCTCTCCACCTTCGCGTGACGGGCGACGCCGCCGAGCGCGCGCTCGTCGGTCAGCTTGGCGAGCGCCACCTCACGAACGGCATCGGCGGCCGAACTCCTCGCGATCGACGACACGCGCCGCACGTCGACCAACAGACCCGCCGCCTCCATCGCTGCCGGCAGCGCGGCGTCGAGGGCAAGCGCGAGCAGCCGGTCCTGGGCGGCCTCCCGAACGCCGGGGTCCGCGTCCACCGCCGTCAGGCGACCCAGAACGGCCGGGTCGCCGACCTTCGCGATCGCCGCCCGCCGCACCTTCACCTCGGGGTCCCGCTCCGCCAGGACCGCGAGCTCGCTCTGGCTCTCCATCTCGGGGATCGCCTGGAGGCGAACGGCCGGGTCGTCGTGCTTCCAGCGGGGCTGCGCTTTGAGCTTGTCGAGAATTCCCATGGGAGATGTGAATGCCTCTGCCGTCGTGGTTTGGCGAGAGCCGTATCACACACAGCGCGGGGCGCGAGGACCGGCGATGACCCGCACCGGGGGATCGTGGGGCCGCCGCCCGTCGGCTTGCATTCTGGATGGAGATTATCCAGATCTGGAGGATCTCCATGCTTCCACGTCCTCAACCTTCGCAGCGGAGCGGGGTCGCGTCCGAGGCCTCCGAAGGCCGCCGCAGCCGGCGCCGCCGCGAGCTGCACCAGAGCATCCTCGACACCGCGGCCGGGCTCTTCGCGCGCGACGGATACGAGACGACCACCGTCGAGAAGATCGCCGCCGCCGTCGACATCGCGCCCGCGACCTTCTTCAACCATTTCCGCAGTAAGGAGGACGTACTGCGGGAGATCGGCCAGGACGTGTTCTCGCGCTTCCGCCGGCTGGTCGATGAGCAGCTCGAACGTCCGGTGACGAGCCTGGAGCGCCTCCACGGCTTCGCGACGCGTGGCGCGGCGCTGGTGCGGCGGGCGCCCGAGATGACCCGGCGGGTGCTGATGGCGGTGCTGCGCGCGCCGCGTCCCGGTGAAGCAGGGGCCGAGCTCGCGTCGATGCAGGAGGATTTCTCGCAGCTCCTGCGTCGCGGCCGCGACGTCCCGGCGAAGGACGTCCGCGACGACCTCGACGTCGAGCTCGCGGCCGAGATCCTCGTCTCGGTCGTGATCGGCGCCATGAGCCACTGGATCAACGATCCCGCCTATCCGCTGGAAAGCAAGCTGCGCGCGTCGTTCGCGCTGCTCGCCGACCGATTCCTGACCTCCACCAGCCCCGCGCGCACGGCCTCCCGCCGTCCGGCGGCCAAACGCAAGAGGAAGACCCCATGAAGACCGAGATCTGCAAGCGCCTCGGGATCGAGTTCCCGATCTTCGCGTTCAGTCATTGTCGCGACGTGGTCGCCGCGGTCAGCAACGCCGGCGGGTTCGGCGTGCTCGGCGCGGTCGGCTTCTCGGCCGATCAGCTGCGCGTCGAGCTCGACTGGCTCGACGAGCACGTCGCCGGCGGCTACGGCGTCGACATCGTCATCCCCGGCAAGTACGTCGGCATGGGCGAGATGGACGTCGAGAAGCTGCAGGCCATGCTCGCAGCGCAGGTCCCGGCCGAACACCGCGCCTTCGCCAAGAAGCTCCTCGCCGACCATGGGGTACCCGAGCTCCCTGCCGAGGAGAAGCCGCGCGAGCTCCTCGGCTGGACCGAGGCCACCGCGGGTCTCCAGGTGGAGGTCGCGCTCCAGCATCCCAAGGTGCGGGCGATCGCGAACGCCCTCGGCACTCCGCCGGCCGAGGTCATCAAGGAAATCCAGGACACCGGCCGGCTGGTCGGCGCGCTCTGCGGCAGCGCCAAGCAGGCCCTCGCGCACAAGGCGGCGGGCATCGACTTCATCATCGCCCAGGGCACCGAGGGCGGCGGCCACACCGGCGAGATCGGCAGCATCGTGCTCTGGCCCGAGGTGATCGAGGCCGCCGCGCCGATCCCGGTGCTCGCCGCCGGCGGCATCGGCAGCGGCAAGCAGATGGCGGCCGCGATGGCGCTCGGGGCACAGGGCGTGTGGACGGGCTCGATCTGGCTGACGGTCACCGAGGCCGATACGCCGCCCGCGCAGAAGGAGAGCTTCCTCAAGGCCACGAGCCGCGACACCGTTCGCTCACGCTCGTGGACGGGCAAGCCCTGCCGCATGCTGAAGAACGACTGGACCGAAGCCTGGGAGAAGCCCGAGAACCCGAAGCCGCTCGGCATGCCGCTCCAGTTCATGGTGACGGCCGAGGCGGTGAGCCGCGGCCACCACTACGCCGCGAAGGCGCAGGCGGTCGGCTTCAACCCGGTCGGCCAGATCGTCGGCCGCATGAACGAGATCCGCTCCGCGCGCCACGTGATCCAGGACATGGTGCAGGACTACATCGAGGCGACCGAGCGGCTGCAGGGGCTCTTGCCGGAGGCCTGAGCGCGACGGCGGGGCGCGCACCCATCGGACGCCGGCATCTTCTCGACGCGGCTCGCGGACGTAGCGGGCGTCCGGCCGGACGATCGTGGCCTCCCTCAGCGCAGCGCCTTGGTGCGGGCGATCGCGTCCCGCCAGCGTTCCATCGTCGCCGGACCCCGCTCCCATGCCTCGGTCGCGAAATAGAAGATGAGGCATTCGGCGATGTCGCCGTACTTCTCGACCAGGCGCCTCGGCAGGTCGGCCCACGTGCTCGTCACGGCGTACACGTCGAGCATCTCGTCGGTGATGGCGTCGGCCATCGCCGAGAGATCGCCCTGGCGCTGCAGCTGCGTGAGCCGCTCCGAGACGCCATGCCAGCCGTGCAGCTCGAAGACGCCCTTGTAGGCGGGCGTCGAGCCGTAGAACGCGATCTGGAAGCGGGCGCGCTGCCGCCACTCGGCGCGCTCCTCCTCGCTGTCGCCGACGATCGTGAACACCGGACACGCGAGCTTGATGGCGCCGGGGTCGCGTCCCGCCTTGGCCGCGCCGGCCGCGACGTTCGGACGCACGACCTCGTCGAGGTAGCGGCGCGAGTGGAACGGGTGCACGTGCACGCCGTCGGCCACCTCGCCGCAGGCGCGCAGCATCCACGGCCTGACCGCCGCGAGGTAGATCGGCACGTCGGGATGCTCGATCGGCCCCGGGCTCCACAACCCGAGCAGGCTGAAGCGGTAGAACTCGCCCTGGAAGTCGAGCCGCTCCGTCCCCTGGAAGGCGCGAAAGATGGCGCGGAGCGCCAGCACGTACTCGCGGAGCCGCGCGCCCGGGCGGTCGTACGTCGTCGAAAAGCGGCGCTCGATGTGGGCTTTGATCTGCGTGCCGAGACCGAGGACGAAGCGTCCGCGCGTCGCCTCGGCGAGCTCCCAGGCGGTTTGCGCCGTCACCATGGGACTTCGCGGGAACGCGGTCGCGACGGCCGTTCCGAGGCGCAGCTCGGGGGCCGCGAGCGCCGACGCCAGGCAGGTGAGGTACGCGGTGCGTCCCGCCTCGGCGAGCCAGAGGCCGTCGTACCCCGCTCGCGCGCACGCCGCGGCGCGCTCCCCGGCGCGATGCAGCTCCATCCCGGCTCCGAACGCTTCGATTCTCATGACGCCTCCCGTTTCGCGTAGTCTCGGCTCGCCGACGTCATCGGCCGGGCGACGATGGCACGACTCCCTTTCCAAGGGGAGCCGCGCGCGGGCGTGACGGCTCCGCTCCTCATCCAGATGATGCGAGCCGAGGGGCCGTGCTGGGGCGCGGTGTTCAGCGCGCCGTTCGCCAAACACGACGCGGCGCAGCTGAAGAACAAATCGGACTGGCGCCGAAACACAAACGGCACCGAGGGCGTCTCATCGACGGCACTCGGCCGACGAGCTCACGCGAGTGGCGCCTTGGTACCCCTCGCAAGCGCATGCTAGCGTCGCACACGGTCATGAGCTCGCGTCTCGATACGGCGATCTCGGCACGCGAAACTGGCGGCGATCGCACGATGACGTACCTCGTCGAACGCCTCGCCGAGCTCCGACGCCACCTCGACCACCTGCGCGCGATTCGGCCCGGTGTGACGGGACCGGAGTTGCTCGAGCGAGACCTCACCCTCCACAACGACGTGCTCTTCTCGCTCTTCACGGTCTGTCAGCTGGTGATCGACCTCGCGAGCGAGCTGTCGTCACGCCGAGGCGATCGGTTCGAGGATGACACGGAGGCGGTGCGCAACCTCGCCAAGGACGCGCGCTTTCCGATCGAGCTCGTCCGCCGCCTGGAGCGACTTCCGGGCTTCCGGAACGTGCTGGTGCACGGCTACGTGAGCCTGGACATGGCGAGGGTCGTCGAGGCGCTGGACGAGCTGGCTCCGATCGACGAGTTTCACGGAATCGTGAGCGGTTTGCCGGAACTCTGAGGCGCCGCCGCCGTGTACGTCGCCTACACCCCCGAAGAAGAAGCGCTCCGCACCGAGCTCCGCGCCTACTTCGCGACCCTCATGACCCCCGAGGTCGAGGCCGAGGTCGCCAACGGCGACACCGGCGGGCCGCACTGTCTCGCCGCCGTCAAGAAGATGGGCCGCGACGGCTGGCTCGGCATCGGCTGGCCGAAGGAGTACGGCGGTCAGGGCCGCGGGCTCGTCGACCAGTTCATCTTCTACGACGAGTCCTGGCGCGCGTTGGCGCCGATCCCGGCGCTCACGATCAACGCGATCGCCCACACGATCATGGCCTACGGCAGCGACGAGCAGAAGCGGTTCTTCCTGCCCCGCATCCTGAAGGGCGCGCTGCACTTCGCGGTCGGCTACACGGAGCCGCAGGCGGGAACCGACCTGGCGTCGCTGAAGACCCGCGCCGTCCGCGACGGCGACGAGTGGGTGATCAGCGGCCAGAAGATCTACACCAGCCTCGCCGGCTACGCCGACTACATCTGGCTCGCGGCGCGCACCGACCCGGACGCGCCCAAGCACCAGGGCATCTCGATCTTCGCGGTGCCGACGGCGACGCCGGGCTTCTCGTACTCGCCGATCCACACCTTGGTCTCGTCGGGCACGACCAACACCTTCTACGACAACGTGCGCGTCCCGACGTCGGCGCTGATCGGCACGGTGCACAAGGGTTGGAAGCTCATCACCAACCAACTGAACTACGAGCGCGTCGCGATCGCGCCGCCGGGGATGGTCGACAAGGTGTTCCAGGACACGGTCGCGTGGGCGCGCGCGACCACGCTCCCCGACGGGCGCCGCGTCGTCGACCAGGAATGGGTCCGCACGAACCTCGCCCGCGTGCACGCCCGGCTCGAGTACCTGAAGCTCGCCAACTGGAAGGCCATCACCTGCGCCGAGCCCAACCCGGGGATCTCGAGTACGACCAAGGTGTTCGGCAGCGAGTTCTTCTGCGAGGCCTACCGCCTGCTGCAGGAGGTCTACGGCGCCGCCGGCATGCTGCGCGGCGACGCGCCCGGGGCGCCGCTCCGCGGCCGCCTCGAACGCGCCTATCAGGGCACCCTCTTCCTGACCTTCGGCGGCGGCGTCAACGAGGTGCAGCGCGACCTCATCGCGCTCTTCGGTCTCGGCATGCCGCGCGTCCCGCGCCACTGAGGAGTCCAACCGTGGATCTCGAGCTCGACGAGAACCAACGCTCCATCGCCGACCTGGCGCTGCGGATCCTCCGCGACGCGCTGACCCGCGAGCGCCTGCGCGCGATCGAGGCGAGCGACGACCACGTCGCCACCGACGAGTGGACGAAGCTCGCGACCGCGGGCCTGCTCGGCGTGCCGCTCCCCGAGGACGTCGGGGGCGGCGGCTTCGGGCTCGTCGAGGCCTGCCTCGTGCTCGAGCAGGTGGGCCGCACGGTCGCGCCCCTGCCCTACCTCCAGACCGTCGTCGGCGGCGCCATGACGATCGACGCCCACGGCACGCCGCGGCAGCGCCGCGAGCTCCTGCCGCGCGTCGTCGACGGCTCGCTCGTCCTCGCGATCGCGTTCGCCGAGCGCTTCGACGAGCTCGCGGCGGCGCTCCCCGTCGCGGCCGCCGTCCGCGAGGGCGCCGCCTGGCGCCTCGACGGCGAGAAGCCGCTCGTCGCGATGGCGCACGTCGCGGATCGCCTGCTGGTCTCCGCGCGGACGCCGCCCGGCGCCTGCGCGGTCTTCCTCGTCGACCCGCGTGCGGCCGGCGTCACGCTCGAGACCACCGAGACGACCGCGCGCGAGCTCCGCTCCACGGTGCGACTGGCGGACGTCCGCGTGCACGACGACGACCGGATCGGCGACGCGGACGCCGGCATGGACATCGTCGCCGCGGCCGTCCGTCGGCTCACCGCCGGTCTCTGCGCGACCCAGGCCGGCGTCTCGGCCGAGGCGCTCCGCCTCACGGCGGCGCACGTGTCGGAGCGCGAGCAGTTCGGACAGAAGATCGCGACCTTCCAGGCCGTCGCGCAGCGCGCGGCCGACGCCTACATCGACACGGAGGCGATCACCCTCACCGCCCGGCAGGCGGTGTGGCTCCTCGCCAGCGGGCGCCCCGCCGACGAGGCCCTCGACACCGCGAAGTTCTGGGCGGCCGAGGCCGGCTTCCGCGTCGCGCACGCGGCGCAGCACCTGCACGGCGGCATCGGCGTCGACACCGAGTACCCGCTCTTCCGGTACTTCCGGACGACGCGCCAGATCGAGCTCACGCTCGGCGGCGCGGCGTTGCACCTCGCCCGCCTCGGCGAGCGGATCGCGGCGGGTCGATGATCGGCCGCAACGGACGCCTCCGAGCGTTGACAGCGGCACCGCGGTCGCTGCAAATCTGGCCGTACAGGAGGTTCGCCATGCTCAACCGTCGACTCGCGCTCGTCGTCCCGCTGGTCCTCGTCCTCGCCACACCGGTCGCCGCCTTCGACCTGACCGGCACCTGGACGGGCACCCGCAAGTGCAAGTTCTTCGATGCCGGGGTGAGGTCCAAGGTCGACCGCGAAGGCACGGTCGTGATCACCCAGTCCGCCAACTCCGTCGGGTTCCGGAGCGACATCGGAAGCTCGCACCTCTACCACGGGATCGCCAACTTCGGGACCGAGAAGCCGGACAAGGGCGAGCTCTCGGTACGCCACTGCGACAATCACATGGACGCGGCGCCGTTCGACGCGATCGGACGCTTCACGGTGAGCACCAAGCCCGGCAGGGCGAAGGCGACGATCTCCGGCATCAGCATCGTCGCCAACGACACCGTCCTG
The DNA here is from genome assembly GCA_020848745.1 of Deltaproteobacteria bacterium. Taxonomy (NCBI): domain Bacteria; kingdom Pseudomonadati; phylum Myxococcota; class Myxococcia; species Deltaproteobacteria bacterium. The sequence goes on from JADLHM010000133.1 coordinate 7,614, forward strand.
AGTCCGAGCCACGGCACCTGCAAGTGGAAGCTCACCCGCACGACGACCTTCGATTCCGGCGGCGTCTCGACGAACTGCGACATCGTGCTGTCACGACGCGCCGCCAAGACGGACGTCGCGTATCTGAGCGAGTCCGAGACGAAGCGGCTCCACGACGAGCTCATGGCCTATCGGCTCGCCACGTATCGCTACGCGTCCCCGAGCACGTCGCCCGGCAGCCATCTCGGCTTCATCATCGACGACGTCGCGCCGAGCCCGGCGATCGCCGCGAGCGGCGATCACGTCGACCTCTACGCGTATACGAGCATGGCGGTCGCGGCGCTGCAGACCCAGGCCCGCGAGATCGAGCGCCTGCGCGCGGCGGTGGCGAAGCTCGAGACACGGAGCGCGGGCAAGCTCCGGACCGGAGCTTCACCCTGAACGAGAACGCGGCGCGCCCGCGTCGTTGACGGAGGTCCGGCGGCGGCTCAGCCGCCGGCCTTCGCGGCCTCGGTCGTCTGGATGACCTCGTGGATCTCGAGCACGCTCGGCCCCGCGAACATCTCGGCCGGCGGCCGGTTACCGTGTGCGATCCGGAACGACTCGCTGTTCGTCCAGTCCCAGAACGCCTGCTCGGATTCCCAGTAGGTCTGCACCAGGTAGTAGCCTTGCTCCTGGCGCTCCTCGATCCGTCCCGTCTGGTGGTCGAAGCGGCGCGTCACCGGCCGCAGCACGAGGTTCTTCACGAACCCCGGCGAGCGGTCGATCAGGTGCGCGCGCTTCTTGAAGCGCTCCTCGAACTCGGCTTCGAAGGCCTTGGTGACGGGGATGCGGTTGGTGACGACGAACACGGGAGCCTCCTTGGCTGGTCTAGCCCGATCTAGTCCGCGAGCAACGCGCGCAGCCGATCCATCGCGGGCCGATGATCCTCCTCGACGAGGATGCCTCGCATGCCGAGGCGCTCGGCCGCGGCGACGTTGCCGTGGAAATCGTCGAGGAAGACCGCGTGCTCGGGCGCGGCGACGCCGAGGCGATCGAGGGCCAGTCGGAAGATGCGCGGATCGGGCTTCCGGACGCCGGCGTGCGCCGAGTCCACCACCACGTCGAAGAGCTCGTCCACCGGCAGCATGGCGCGCCAGCCCTCGCCGAACTCCCGCACGTTGTTGGTGACGATCGCCGTCTTGACGCCGACCGCGCGGGCGTGGCGCGCGAGCGCGACCACGTCCTCGCGTATGCTCGTGTTGCGGAGCGAGCCGAGCGCCTCGAAGAGATCGATGCGGTGCTCGGGAGCCCCCAGGTCGAAGATCGCCTGCCGCGCGTCGACGAGCGAGACCTCGCCGCGCTCGAGACGGTGCCAGGGGTGGTCGGTGTCGCTGTCGTACGGCCCGAAGACGATCTCGATGACGCGCTCGGGCGCGAGTCCGAGCCCGGCGCCGAACGCGCGCACCGCGGCGAAGGGCGACTCCATGAAGACGCCGCCGAAGTCGAAGAGGACCGCTCGAACGGATGGCATCGGCCCATCCTCGCGGTTTCCCCGCGTCCCCTCAAGCGCCCGGCGCGCGCTTGCGGCGCGCAGCCCGTCCGGGGCAAGCTCGCCGTCCCCATGCGTCCGCGCTGGATCCGCGCCCTCGCCGCCGTCGCCTCGATGGCGGCCGCACCGGCACCGGCCGCGTTCGGCCACGCGCCGCCGGAAGCGATCGAAGCGGCGGCGCGCGCCGAGGTCGCGCGCCGCCCGGCCGACGCCGACGCGCACCTCGCCGCCGGCCGCATGCATCGCGCCGCGCGGGCCTGGGACGCGGCGCTCGCCGCCTGCGAGCGCGCCGCGGCGCTCGGCGCCGACCCGACCGTCGTCGCCGTGGCCAAGGGCGAGGTGTACCTCGACGCGGGATGGCCGGGCCTGGCCGAACGCGAGCTCACGCGGGCGCTCGAGCGAACGCCCGAGGACGTCGGGGCGCGCTACGACCGCGGCCGCGCCCGCATGGCGCTCGGCGATCCCGCCGGCGCGGCGCAGGATTTCGAACGCGCGATCGCCGGTATGCGTGAGCCGCGTCCCGAGCACGTGTTCGCGTGGCGCGACGCGCGCATCGCGCTCGGCGACCCCGCCGGGGCGATCCGCGTCCTCGACGCCGGCGTCGCGTACCTCGGCGCGGTACCGTCGCTGCACCTCGCCGCGCTCGACCTCGAGCTCGCCCTCGGGCGCTACCCCGACGCGCTCCGCCGCCTCGATGCGCTCCTCGCGATCGGCGCGCAGAGCCCCGCCTGGATCGCGCGGCGGGCCGAGGTGCTCGATCGGCTCGGGCGCCACGCCGAAGCGCGGCGCGACCGCGCCCGCGCCCTCGCCGTGATCGAGCACCGTCGTCCGGGACGGCGCGGCAGCACGCTCACGACCCTCGCCGCCGAGCTCCGCCGCGATCTCGCCACCACCGCAGAGCCCCGGGAGGACCACCCATGACGCCGCCGGCCTTGCGCCTCGCCGCCCTCGCCACGAGCCTGCTCGCCGCGACCGTCGCGGACGCCGCGACCATCGTGCGCGGCCCGTATCTCCAGCAGCCGACGCCGGCCGGCATGACCCTGCGCTGGCGCACGGACGTCCCGACCGACAGCCGCGTGCGCTACGGCGCGGCCCCGGGATCGCTCGGTCTGACCGTAGACGACGCGGCCGTCACGACGGAGCACGTCGTGACCGTGTCGGCGCTGGCGCCCGACACCGTCTACTTCTACGCGATCGGGTCCACGAGCGCCGACCTCGAGGGCGACGACGCCGATCACTTCTTTCGCACAACCCCGACCCCCGGCGCGGTGCGCCCCCTGCGCATCTGGGTCACGGGCGACGGCGGCTACGCCAACGCCGACGGTATGGCCGTGCGGGACGCTTACGCGGCGTACAACGGCGCCGCGCCCACCGACCTCTGGCTCCTCCTCGGGGACAACGCCTACCCGACCGGCAACGACGCCAACTATCAGGCGGCGCTCTTCGACCTGCACCACGACATGCTGCGGAGCGTCCCGACGCTGTCCACGTTCGGCAACCACGAGGCCATGGCGGGCAACTCGGCGCTCCAGACCGGTCCCTACTTCACGATGTTCACCTTCCCGACGGCGGGCGAGGCCGGCGGCGTTCCGTCCGGCTCCGAAGCCTACTTCTCCTACGACTACGGCAACGTGCACTTCGTCGTGCTCGACTCGGAGCACAACTCCAAGGCCTCGACGAGCCCGATGATGCTGTGGCTCGAGGCGGATCTGCAGGCGACGACCGCCGACTGGATCATCGCGCTCTGGCACCGCCCCCCCTACAGCAAGGGCCTGCTGCACGACTCCGACCTCGAGTTCGAGGAGATCACCATGCGCACCAACGTCGTGCCGATGCTCGAGGACTACGGCGTCGACCTCGTGCTCTGCGGGCACAGCCACTCCTACGAGCGCAGCTACCTGCTCGACGGCCACTACGGGCTCTCCGACACGTTCGAGCTCCCGGTCCACGCTCGCGACGCCGGCGACGGCGATCCGAGCGGCAACGGCCCCTACCGCAAGCCGAGCCTCGGGCAGAGCCCGCGCAACGGGGCAGTGTACGTCGTCGCCGGCAGCTCGAGCGACGTCCGCACGACGACGCTGAACCATCCGGCGCTCCCGGTCGGGCTCCTCGAGCTCGGCTCGCTCGTGCTCGACGTCGACGGCCAGACGCTCACCGGCACGTTCGTGAACGCCGCCACGCAGGCGGCGGACCGCTTCCGCATCGTGAAGGGTCCATCCTGTCCGAGCGCGCCGCGGGGCGGCTGCGCGAGCGCCCCGAAAGGCCGGATCGCGCTCAGGAACGATCCCGTCGACACGAAGGACAAGGCGCAGTGGAAGTGGCAGAACGGCACGCTCGACAGCACGCAGATCGGCATGCCGAGCGGCCAGAGCGACGTCGCGGTCTGCCTGTACGATCAGAGCGGCAGCCTGTTCGGCGACGCCCTCGGCCACGGCGCCCCGGCGTGGAAGGCCAAGGGCGGCGGCGTGCAGTACGTCGAGAAGTCCGGGGCGCACGCCGGCATCACGAGCGTGAAGGGCACGTCGGGCACCGGCAAGGGACAGATCCAGGTGAAGGGCGCCGGCGCCTCGCTCGCGCTGCCGGCCGGCGCGCCGGCGTTCCCGTTGACGGCCCAGCTGATCAACCTCCAGAGCGGAGCGTGCTGGGAGTCGGTGTTCCCGACCGCCAAGGTCAACGACGGCGTGAAGCTCTCGGCGAAGCTCCCCTGAGCCGCGCTCGCGGCGGCTTCCGCCACGGCGGCGCCAACGCGCAAAGCGGCTTCGTGCGGTTCCGCGCGGTCAGAGACGCAGCTGGCGCGCGGCGAGGTCGCGCATGATCTCCTCGCTGCCGCCGCCGATCGCGTTGACGCGCACCTCGCGGTAGATGCGCTCGACCTTGTTGCCGCGCAGATAGCCGGCGCCGCCGAGCACCTGCATCGCCTCGCGGGCGCAGAACTCCATGGTGAGCGTCGCCTGGACCTTGAGGAGCGCCAGGTCCGTGACCGGCGTCTCGCCCTGCTGCACGCGCCAGGCGCAGTTCTCGAGATACGCCTGCGTCGCGTTCACCTGGCGGAGCATCTCGGCGACCTTGTGGCGAATGACCTGGTGGTCGGCGAGCCGCTTGCCGAAGGTGCGCCGCTCCCGCGCGTAGCGCGCGGCCTCGACGAGACACGTGCGGGCGTAGGCGTTCGCGCTCGCCGCCATGCCGAGACGCTCGCCGTTGAAGTTCAACACGATGCCGAGGAAGCCCTGGTTCTCGGCGCCGATCAGGTTCGCCGCCGGCACCCGCACCTCGTCGAAGTAGAGCGCCGCCGTGTCGGACGCCCACCAGCCCATCTTTTCGAGACGCGTGCGCGACACCCCGGGGCGGTCGAGCTCGATCAGGAGAAGCGAGATGCCGCCGTAGCCGGGACCGCCGGTGCGAACCGCAGCCGTCACGTAGTCGGCGCGAAGCCCGCCGGTGATGAACATCTTGCTGCCGCGCACGACGTAGTCGTCGCCGTCGCGGACGGCGCGGGTCTGGATGTTGGCGACGTCGCTGCCGGCATCGGGCTCGGTGATGCCGAGGCAGATGTGCTGTTCGCCCGAAAGCACGCGCGCCGCCACCCGGGTCTTGAGCTCCTCGGAGCCGAGCGCGAGCACGGGCGGGAGGCCGATCGCGTGCACCATCAACGAGGCGAAGATGCCGCCCGCGCCGATCTGCGCCGCCTCCTCGGACGTGATGATGTGGTGGAAGTGGTCGATCCCGGCCGACGTGCCGCCGTACTGCTCCGGGTATCCGAGGCCCAGCAGGCCGACCTCCGCCGCCTTGCCGTAGAGCGCGAGTGGGATCTCGCCCGCCGCTTCCCACGCCTCGACGTTCGGCGCGACCTCCTTCGCGAGCCAGCGACGGAGCGTATCGCGCCACTCGCGGTGGCTGTCGTCGTAGAACGGCGAGGCGGGCTTGGTGGAATCGAAATCGATGACGGCGGTGGACGGCATGATGACGGGCTCCCGTGACGAGGGTGATCGAGCGCGGCGCGACCGTTCTCCATACCAGCACGCGCGGCCGCGACGCCAATCGGAGCGGCGGCGGGGCGAGGCCGGCGGGGAGCAAGCGCGGGCTTGCCGCCGGAGCGCGGGCGCATGCCGCGTCGCTCGCGATCTCGACGTCGGCGCGCGCGGCCTCAGGCGGCCGGCGCGGTGATGCGGATCAGGTGGTCGAACGCCCCGAGAGCCGCCTTCGCCCCCTCGCCGGTCGCGATGATGATCTGCTTGTAGGGCACGGTGGTCGCGTCGCCGGCGGCGAACACCCCGGGAACGCTCGTCCGCCCCCGCTCGTCGACGACGATCTCGCCCGTCCGGGAGAGCTCGACCGCGCCGCGCAGCCAGCCGGTGCTCGGCAGCAGCCCGATCTGGACGAAGATCCCGGCGACGGCGAGATCGCGGACCGCGCCGCTCGCCCGCTCCTCGTAGCGGAGGCCGGTCACCCGCTGCCCGTCGCCGACGACCTCGGTCGTGCGCGCCCCGAGGATCACCTCGACGTTCGGCAGGCTGCGGAGCTTCCGCTGCAGCACCTCGTCCGCCTTGAGCGCGTCCATGAACTCGAGGATGGTCACGTGCTCGACGACGCCCGCGAGGTCGATCGCCGCCTCGACACCCGAGTTGCCGCCGCCGATCACGGCGACGCGCTTGCCCTTGAAGAGCGGACCGTCGCAGTGCGGGCAGTAGGTGACGCCGCGCGTCCGGTACTCGCCCTCGCCCGGGACGTTCATGTCGCGCCAGCGCGCGCCGGTGGCGAGCACGACGCTGCGGGCGGCGAGGCGCGCGCCGCTCGCGAGCTCGACCACGATCGGGTCGCCGGGGACGAGCTTCACCGCCCGCTCGAGCTTGATCACGTCGACGTCGTAAGCGGCGACGTGCGCTTCGAGAGCGGCGGCGAGCCTCGGGCCCTCGGTCGCCGCGACCGAGACGAAGTTCTCGATGGCGTTGGTGTCGAGCACCTGGCCGCCGAAGCGCTCGGCGACCACGCCGGTGCGGATGCCCTTGCGAGCGGCATAGATCGCGGCCGCCGCGCCCGCGGGTCCGCCGCCGACGACCAGCATGTCGAAGACCGGCTTGGCGTCGAGCACGCGCGCGCGCCGCTCCACGGCGCCGGCGTCGATCTTCGCGAGCAGCTCTTCGAGCTCCATCCGGCCCTGTCCGAGCCGCTCGCCGTTCAGGTACACGGTCGGCACGGCCATCACCTGCCGCTCCGCGACCTCGTGCGGGAAAGTCGCGCCGTCGATCGCGACGTGGGTGACGTTGGGGTTCCGCGCCGCCATCAGGTTCAGCGCCTGCACGACGTCGGGGCAATTCTGACACGACTGCGAGAAGTAGGTCTCGAAGTGGAACGGACCCGTGAGGGCGTCCACCTGCGCCAGCGCGTCGCCGCCCACCTTCGGCGGGTGGCCGCCGACGTGGAGCAGCGCCAGCACGAGCGAGGTGAACTCGTGCCCGAGCGGGAGGCCGGCGAAGCGCACGCGCGGGGCCTCGCCGGGCAGGTGGATCGCGAACGACGGCCGGCGGACGCCGGTTGCGCCGCCCGCGCGCGCGTCCTCGACCACCCGCACCATGCTCGACGCCTCGGCGAGATCGGCGAGCAGCCGCCGCATCTCCGCCGAGTCGGCGCCGTCGTCGAGCGCCGCGGCGACCTCGATCGGCCGCCGCAGGTGCTCGAGGTACTGTCCGAGCTGCGCTTTCAACGCATCGTCGAGCATGGTGCCGGGTCTCCTTCAGATCTTGCCGACGAGGTCGAGCGACGGCTTCAGCGTCTTCGACCCCTCTTGCCACTTCGCGGGGCACACTTCGCCCGGATGCGAGGCGACGTACTGGGCCGCCTTCACCTTCCGCAGCAGCTCCTTGGCGTCGCGGCCGATGCCGTTGTCGTGGACCTCGTAGAGCTTGATCTTGCCGTCGGGGGCGACGACGAAGCTGCCGCGGAGCGCGAGGCCCTCGTCCTCGATCAAGACCTCGAAGTTGCGGGCGAGCGTGGCGGTCGGGTCGCCGACCAGCGGATAGCGGACCTTCTTGATGGCCGGTGACGTGTCGTGCCAGGCCTTGTGCGCGAAGTGGGTGTCGGTCGACACGCCGTAGACCTCGACGCCGAGCTTCTTGAACTCGTCGTAGTTGTCGGCCAGGTCCTCGAGCTCGGTCGGGCAGACGAAGGTGAAATCGGCGGGATAGAAGACGAAAACGCTCCATTTTCCGCGGATCGACTCGTCGGATACCGGGACGAACTTCCCGTCGTGGAACGCGGTGGCCTTGAACGGCTTGATGGTCGTGTTGATCAGCGACATCTCGATTCCTCCTCCAGGTTGATGGTTCGCGCCGGTTCTCCCGGCGCCGTTCCTATGTGCCCCCGGAGCGCCCGACAGTCCAATCGAACGTTTTGAACTTCCGATCATCACTGGTTATCAATCGGGGATGATCGACCTCGGACAGATCACCCTCACCCAGATGCGGTACGCCGTCGCGGTCGAGACGACCCGGAATTTCCGGGAAGCCGCGGCGCGCTGCCACGTGTCCCAGTCCGGCCTCAGCATGCAGCTCCGCAAGCTCGAGGAGCTGCTCGGCATCGTGCTGTTCGACCGCGCCAAGAAGCCGCTGCTCGTGACCACCGACGGGGCCGCGGCGCTCGCCCAGATGCGGGCGGTCCTACGCGAAACCGAGCGGCTCGGCCAGGTCGTAGCCGAGGGCGAGGAGCCCGCGGGGCCCTTCCGCCTGGGCGTCATCCCGACGCTCTCGCCGACGGTCCTCCCGTTGTTTCTCGGCCGCTTCGCCGCCGCGCACCCTCGCGTCGAGCTCGTCGTCGAGGAGCTCAAGACCGAGGAGATCATCGCGCGCCTGCGCGCCGACACCCTCGACGCCGGCCTGGTGGCGACGCCGCTCCGGGTCGCGGGGCTCCGTGAGGAAGCCCTCGGCCACGAGCGCATGCTCGCCTATCTGCCGCCGGGCGACCCGCTGCTCCGCAAGACGGCGGTCACCCAGGCGGCGCTCAGCGAGCGCGAGCTCTGGATCATGCCGGAAGGCCACTGCTTCCGGAGCCAGGTGCTGTCCTACTGCGGCACCGAGCCGCGCCCCCGCCCCTCGCGCATCCAGTTCGAGAGCGGCAGCTTCCAGACGCTGGTGCGGCTCGTCGACGAGGGGCTCGGCGCCACGGTGCTGCCGGAGCTGGTCGTCGACGGGCTCCCGGCCGCACGCCGCCGCCGGCAGGTGCGCGCGCTGGTCGCCCCGACGCCGGTCCGGGAGATCGGGCTCGTCACCGCACGGAGCCACCTGCGCCGGCGCGTCACCGACGCGCTCGTGGCGGCGATCCGCCGCGGGCTCGAGCAAGCGCTCCCGCCGGCGGCGCGGAGCGCGGTCGTGCTGGATCCGCTGGAGTGACGCGCGCCCAGGATCACGCGCGCGGCCGGAGGGGGCGGGCGAAGAAGCGCTCGATCTTCGCCCGGTCGGCGTGCACGTCGCTCCGCCCGAGCTCGATCAACCGGTCGCAGAACGTGGTGTCGAAGAGGAGGTAGCTCGCGAGGTTTCGCGTCGCCTCGTCGCTCCCGAGACCGCGCAACAGGTAGCGCACGACGGCCGGAATGCGATCGGCGAGCTCGCCCGCGATCGCCCCGATGGACTCCGACGGCTTGATCGACAGCACCTCGATCTCGCGAAAGTCCCCGGGGGCGGCCTGCTCACCGCCTCGGCGGATGATGCTCGAGTTCACACGCTCGCTGTGCTCGATGTCCGAATCGATGGCGTCGAGGAGAACCGCGTCGAGGAGGACGCCCGCGATCTGCGCGATCGTCGGCGGCGGACGCCGCTGCCCGTCGTCGACGGACGGCACGGACCCGCCGCGGACGCCGATCGCGACGATGCGGTCGGCACCGAGCTGGATCGCGGGCGCGAGCGGGGCGATGTTGCGGATGCAGCCGTCGGCGAAATGGCGGCTGCCGAGCTCGACGGAGGGAAAGAAGACCGGAATCGCGCTCGACGCCATGAAGTGGTCGACGCCGAGCACGGCGCGCTCGATGCTCCAGTGCGTGCGGGTCCAGAGCTTGAGGTCCGGCGCGCCCTCGAGGAAGAGCACGCCGCTCCCGCTGTAGAGGTCCGTCGCCGCAATGGCCACGCCGCGGAGCGTGCCGTCCGCGACGTTCTCCGCGATGCGACCGCCCTGGAATTCGCGGCCGATCAGCTGCCGGAGCGGCGCCGTGTCGAGGAGCGCCTTGCCGGTCACGTGGCCGACCATGCCGCCGAACGTGAGGTCGCGCACCCAGCGCAGACCGATCGAGCCGAGCGACACCACGTCCGTGCGGAACACATGGTCGGCGCTGAGCCCGCGCCACACCGAGACCAAACGCTCGACGCCCGCGGCGCAGCGGTCCGCGGTGGCGGCGAGGAGCCCGGCGTTGATCGCCCCCGCGCTCGAACCGACGAGGAGGCCGATGTTCGAGCGCTCGGGCGCGAGGCATCCGATCTCGAGCAGCCCGAGTAGCGCGCCCGCCTGATATGCCCCGCGGGCGCCGCCGCCCGAGAGCACGAGCGCCGTCCGGGCGGCGGTGTCGGCGTCCGTGTCCAGCATGCCCGGTCATCGACCACGGAGCGACGGCGATGGTCAAGCCCGCTTCGCCTCTCGTTCCGGTGTCCGCTGTCGCCGCATCCTTGAGGCGGGCGGTGAAAGTCGGCATAGCAGCTCTCGGCGATGGGCGCGGGGATCCAGACGAAGATCTTCGAGGACGGAGACGCGCTGGCGCGCGCGGTCGCACGGGACCTGAGCACGCTCGCCGCGGCGGCGGCCTCCGCGCCGTTCACGATCGCCCTCTCGGGCGGCTCGACGCCGAAGCGGCTCTACGAGCTCCTCGCGGCGCCGCCTTGCCGCGAGCGCGTGCCGTGGACGAAGGTCGAGCTCTTCTTCGGCGACGAGCGCAGCGTGCCGCCCGAGCATCCGGACTCGAACTACGGCATGGCGAAGCGCGCGCTCCTCGACCACGTACCGGTGACGGCGCACCGCATGCGCGCCGAGCACGGCGACGCCGAGGGCTACGCGCGCCTCCTCGGCGAGCGCATCGCGCGGCGCCGAAACGGCGTGCCGGTCCTCGACGTCGTGCTGCTCGGCATGGGCGAGGACGGCCACACCGCGTCGCTCTTCCCCGGTACCGCGGCCCTCGGCGAGCGCGCGCGCTGGGTCGTCATGAACGACGTCCCGCAGCTCCACACGCGCCGCATGACGCTCACCTATCCCGTGCTGAACGCGGCCGAGCGCGTCTGGGTGCTCTCGGCCGGCGCCGGCAAGCGCACCATGGTCGCCGAGTGCCTCGCGGCGGCGGCGCGCGGCGACGATCCGCCGCCGCGGCCGATCGTCGGGATCCGGCCGACCGACGGCGAGCTCATCTGGTTCCTCGACAAGGCGGCCGCAGGGCCGACGGCCTGACGGCCGAGAGAGGCAGTCGCACATGCAGCAGATCGGACTCATCGGGCTCGCGGTCATGGGCGAGAACTTGGCCCTCAACATCGAGCGCAACGGCTTCCCCATCGCGGTCTACAACCGGAGCTTCGAGAAGACCGACGCCCTCCTGAAGGGCCGCGCCCAGGGCCGGAACTTCGTCGGCGCGAAGACGCCGGCGGAGCTCGTCGCCGCGCTCGCGCGGCCGCGCCGCATCATCACGATGGTGAAGGCCGGCGGCCCGGTCGACGCGGTGCTCGACGAGCTCCGGCCGCTCCTCGAGCCCGGTGACATCCTCGTCGACGGCGGCAACTCGCACTTCACCGACACCGATCGCCGCGTCGCCGCTCTCGAGCCGACCGGCATCAAGTTCTTCGGCATGGGGGTGAGCGGCGGCGAGGAAGGCGCCCTCTGGGGTCCGAGCATCATGCCGGGCGGCGACGAGGCGACCTATCGCCACCTCGAGCCGATCCTCACGAGGATCGCCGCCAAGGCGGACTCCGGACCGTGCGTCACGTACGTCGGCCGCAAGAGCGCCGGCCACTTCGTGAAGATGGTGCACAACGGCATCGAGTACGGCGACATGCAGCTGATCGCCGAGTCGTACGACCTGCTGCGCTACGGCCTCGGGCTCGGCTCGGCGGACATCGCCGACGTCTTCGCCGAATGGAACGCGGGCGACCTGCAGTCGTTCCTGATCGAGATCACGGCGAAGATCGTGAACTTCAAGGACGACCGGGGCGGCCGGAAGCCCTTGATCGACGCGATCGTCGATACCGCCGGCCAGAAGGGCACCGGCAAGTGGACGACCCAGGCCGCGCTCGACCTCGGCGTCGCGATCCCGACCATCACCGCCGCCGTCGACGCGCGCATCATGTCGTCGCAGCGCGCGACGCGGCTCCTCGCGGCGAAGGTCTACCCGCCGGCGCCGAAGCCCCTCAAGACCGGCAAGAAGGCCGCGGTCGCCGACATCCGGGCGGCGCTCTACGCGTCGAAGATCTGCTCGTACGCGCAGGGCTTCGCGCTGCTCGCCGAGGCGTCGAGGTCGTTCGACTACGGCGTGAAGCTCGGCGAGATGGCGCGCATCTGGAAGGGCGGCTGCATCATCCGCGCCGTCTTCCTCGACCGCATCCGCCAGGCATTCGAGCGTGACCCGCGCCTCGCGAACCTGCTCCTCGACAAGGACTTCGCGAAGGCCGTGAAATCGCGCGTCGGGGCGTGGCGGAGCACCGTCCGACTCGGCGTGAAGCTCGGCATCGCGCTCCCCGCCATGTCGGCGTCGCTCGCCTACTTCGACGGCTTCCGGCGCGCGCGCACGCCCGCGAACGTGATCCAGGGTCAGCGCGACTTCTTCGGCGCCCACACCTACGAGCGCCTCGATCGCGAGGGCATCTTCCACACGGAATGGTCGGGCGGCCATGGCGGCGCACGTTCTCGCGGGTGACATCGGCGGCACGAACTCGCGCCTCGCGCTCTACGAGACCGGCGCGGGCGGGCCGACGCTCGTCCGCGGCGCCACGTTCCCGAGCCGCGAGCATGCCGGTCTCGAGGACGTCATCGCCCGTTTCCTCGACGACGGCGCGGCGGCGGTGCCGATCACGGCGGCCGCCTTCGGCATCGCGGGACCGGTGGTCGACGACGCCGTCGCCGCCACCAACCTCCCCTGGCACATCCGGGGCACGTCGCTCCGGACCCGTCTCGGCACGCCGCACGTCCGGCTCTTGAACGATCTCGAAGCGACGGCCCACGGCGCGCTCGCGCTGCCGCCGGAGAAGCTCCTCGCGCTGAACGCCGGGGTCATGCGCCCGGGCAACCGGGCCGTGATCGCCGCCGGCACCGGGCTCGGCCAGGCCCTCCTCTTCTGGGACGGCGCGCGTCACGTGCCCGTCGCGACCGAAGGCGGACACGCCGACTTCGCGCCCCGCGACGAGGTGGAGCACGACCTGTTACGGTGGCTCGAGCGCAAGTACGACGGTCACGTCTCCTACGAACGCGCCGTCTCGGGCCACGGGCTCGTCAACATCTTCGGCTTCCTCGACGAGCACTGCCGCATGCCGGTCGCCCCCGAGACGCGACGCCGCCTCGAGCGCGAGGACCCGGCGGCGGTGATCGGCGAGCTCGGTGTCGCGGGCACGTGCGGCACGGCGGTCACGGCGGTCGAACGCTTCGTCTCGATCTACGGCGCGCAGGCCGGGAACCTGGCGCTCACCGTCATGGCGACGAGCGGCGTCTACGTCGGCGGCGGCATCGTCAACAAGCTGCTCGCGGCGATGACGGGCGGCTCCTTCGTGCGCGCGTTCGTCGCCAAGGGCCGGTACGAGCGGCTCATGCGCGAGATCCCGGTGTGGATCATCCGCGACCCGGACGCGGGGCTGTACGGCGCGGCGCACGTCGCGGCCGCGCTGGCGGCGGGCTGACCCGGGCCGCGCGGGCGGACGGCGGTCCGGCGCGGCGGCCGTCAGAAGCGGAAGATCGCCTGCATCTTGAGGAGCAGACGGCGCGCCCGGCTCTCGCTGCTCTCGGTGGCGACGCTCTGCCCGCGCCGCTCGCGCAGCTCGCTCTGCCGGGTGGCCAGGACCCGGCTCACCGCGGCCGCCACGCTCGGCCGGGTCTTGAAGAGGGCCTCGAACCCCGCGCGCTCGACGATCAGGAGGACGGCGTCGCGCTTGGCGCGGACCGTCGCCGCCCGCGCCTCCCCCGTGAGGAGCGCCATCTCGCCGAAGAACGCCGGCGCCCGGAGCTCGGCGACGTGGGTCTCCCGGCCGCTGGCGCCCTGCACCACGACCTCCACCACGCCCCGCTGCAGTACGAAAAAGGCGTCGCCGGGGTCGCCCTCGCGACAGATGATCTCGTCCCGTCCGAACACGGCCTCCCGGACGTCCGGACGCAGCATCCCGAGCTCCGCGTCGTCGAGCTCGGCCAGGAAGTCGACTTGCCGGAGGGCGGCGAGGCCCTGCGCCTGGACGCGCTCGTCCTGGCTCCGCCGCGCCGGCGCCTCACGCAGGTAGACGTTCCCGGTCGGGAACGGGATCTCCATGTCGTGGCGTTGAAACGCGTACCAGAGCTTGCTCATGATGGCGTCGCGGACCACGGGCAGACGCGCGTAATCGCGCATCCAGAACCGGATGCGGTACTTGATCGCGAAGTCGCCGTAGTCGACGACCTCCGCCGTCGGCGGCGGCGTCGCGACGACGTCGGGCACCTCGCGGAGCACCTCGACGATGACGTCCTTCACGTCGCTCGGCGGGCTCGCATACGAGACGCCGACGAAAAGCTCGTCGCCGATCGCCTCACCCCGGAAGGTGCGCACGACTGCGCGCGCGAGGAACGCGTTCGGCACGTCCAGGACCTCGAGGTTGCGGGTGACGATCGACGTCGAGCGCCATCCGATGCCCTGCACCCGCCCGACGTTGCCGTCGAAGCCGATCCACTCGCCCAGGTCGAAAGGCTTCTGCATCTGCAGCGACAGGCCGCTGAAGACGTTGCCGAGGGTCTCCTGGAGCGCGAGGCCGATCACCGCCGTCACGATCGCGGACGTCGTGAGGAGGCCGGAGACGTCGACGTCGACCGAGTGCAGCACGGCGAGAACGACGACGGTGTAGACCAGGAGCGTCGCGAGGTCGCGAAAGATCGTCGAGAAGTGCGCCTGGCGGCGGCGCACGACGAGGTCGGCAGTGACGGCGAGGCCACGCACGATCGCGAACGACACCGCGGCGACCGCCACCACGAACGCGAAGTTGGCCGGCCGGGGCGTCAGCCACGGCATGACGGCCTCGACGACCGTCGCGACGACCAGGCACCAGAGCGCGCCCCCGTAACGCCGGAAGACGCGCTGATCGCGGCCGAGCCACCATCCCCCGACGAGGACCAGAGCTCCCGCGAGCCACAGGGCGGATGTCACGGGTGGTGCGCTGAGCGTCGCAACGTCCATCACGCCGGTCGGGTCGACGGCGCGGCACTATGCAGAAGCCGCGGCGCGCCTGTCAAATCATCCGACCGCGTGCTAGGCACCGTGGGCAATGGCGGACGCTCCGATCACCGTCATCTTCGCCGACATCAGCGGCAGCACCATGCTCTGCGCGGTCCGCGGCGACGAGACGGCCTACAAACTCGTCTCCGCCTGCCTGAGCACGCTCGAAGCCGAGGTCCACCGCTTCAACGGGCGCGTGATCAAGCGGGTCGGCGACGCCATCCTCGCCGTCTTCGACGCTGCCGAGCCCGCGGTCCACGCGGCGCACGCCATGCAGATCGCGCTCGAGGCCCCCGGCAGCGAGGTTCATGCGGAGGGCGTCCGTGTCCGGGTCGGCATCGCGACCGGCACGGCCGTGCTCGACGCGGGCGACATCTACGGCGATGTCGTCAACGTCGCCGCCCGCCTCACCTCGCTCGCCGGCGCGAACGAGGTCTTCATGGCCGGCGAGACCTACGAGGGAATCCCGCCGTCGATGAAGGACAACATCCGCGTCATCGACCAGCTCGCGCTTCGCGGCCGCCCCGATTGGGTGCTCGTCTATCAGTACCTCTGGAAGCAAGAGGGCGCGACCGTCAGCACGACCGTCCGGCCGCGCGGCTACACCGCGGCGCTCGAGGTCACCTACCGCGGCGAGAAGTACGCGCTCGGCCCGTCGCGTCCGAAGCTCACGGTCGGCCGCGATCCCGACAACGACATCAGCATCGACGAGACGGTCGTGTCGCGTCACCACTGCGACGTCGTGCTGCGCGGCGACAAGTTCCTGCTCGTCGATCGCAGCACCAACGGCACCTGGGTGCTGACCGACGGCGGCGACACCTTCCGCGTGACCCGCGAGGAGATCACCCTCGCGGGCAGCGGCCGGATCTTGCCGGGACGCCAGAATCTGGAGCCCCTGCGCTATAGGGTGGGGCCGCAAACCCCTGCGTGATCGCGGCCGCGCGGCGCCCCCCCGGGAAGCCGCGTTGCGC
This sequence comes from Deltaproteobacteria bacterium, assembly GCA_020848745.1. NCBI lineage: Bacteria > Pseudomonadati > Myxococcota > Myxococcia > Deltaproteobacteria bacterium. The sequence continues at coordinate 23,491 of JADLHM010000133.1, forward strand.
GAACGTGGGTCGATATGGGACAACGGTGGGGCTCATGGTGGTCGTGGGTGACGTGCTGTCCGATCGCGGGCTCCGCCGCGAGCTGAACGAGGACGCCTATGCGTACGAGCCCGAGCTCGACCTCTTCCTGGTCGCCGACGGCATGGGCGGTCACGCCGCGGGCGAGGTCGCGAGTCGTACCGCTGCCGAGACGATCACGACCAAGCTCCAGGAGCTCCTGGCCGACGACGATCTGACCCCGTTTCGCGACGCCGACGGCAAGCCCTGCGTCGGCGCCCGCCGGCTGGTGATCGCGGTCGAGTGCGCCAACGACGCCATCTTCCGGACGGCCGCCAGCAACCCGAGCCAGCGCGGCATGGGGACCACGGTCGCCGCCCTGCACTTCGCCGACGGGTTCGCGAACCTCTGCCACGTCGGCGACAGCCGCATCTACCGCATCCGGAACGGCGGCATCGAGCGTCTCACCGAGGACCACGCGATCGCGGCGAACGTCCTCTCCCGCGCCCTCGGCGCCCAGCCGATGGTCGAGGCGAGCTGGCGGGTCGAGCCGGTCCGCCCCGGCGAATGCTTCGTCCTCTGCACCGACGGCGTCCACGGCCAGGTGAAGGACGAGGAGATGCTCGAGATCGTCGAGCGCAACGGCGACGATTTCGCCGCCGCCTGCCGCGAGCTGATCGCCCTCGCCAACGACCGCGGCGGCCGCGACAACTCGACCGCCCTCGTCGTCGGCGTCCGCTGACCCGGCGCCGTCGTTGGGGACGGGGGAGACTGGGGGTCTCCTCCAGTCGGCACCCATCCCCCAGTGGGGCCCTGCCTCCTTCCGGAGACCCCCAGTCTCCCCCGTCGCACCGCCGCTGCCCAGCGGACGACGAGACGAGCGGCCTCAGGCACGGCTCCGCCTTGGGGCTGGAAGGGACCATGAATCAAAGAAGGACAAGGAACGGGTCTCCGAATACGAAAAGCGCGCGTTGCGCGAACGCTGGTTCATTAGGTAGTTCGTGACTCCATGCGAACCGTCAGCGCGGCCGAAGCCAAGACAAAATTCGGGACCCTGCTCGCCCGCGTCTCGCGGGGCGAAGAGATCGTCATCACCAGGCACGACAAGCCTGTTGCGCGGGTGGTTCCGGCAGGATGTCCCGGGCCCAAGGTCGCCCAGAGGGCCGTCGACGACCTCCGCGCCGTTCAAGGACGCATCCGGTCACGAACGAAAGGACGCGCAAGGCTCACGAAGGCCGAGGTTCGCTCGGCAATCGACATGGGCCGCCCTTGAGCAATTTCGTGGTCGATGCCTCCGTGAGCATTGCCTGGGCTCACCCCGCGCAAGCCACGCTGCTCACGGAGTCGTTACTCCACGAGATCGAACGGGGGGCAAACGGCGAACGCACCGGCGTTGTGGTCCCTCGAAACTGCCAACGCACTCTTGGTCCTCCGACGCCGCGGCAAGCTCACGGAGCGGGAACGTGAGTTGGCTCTATCCGCCCTGTCGAGGCTCCCGGTAGACCTCGATCACAACGCGACGTCCCTCGCATTCGGCAAGTTGTCTCGCCTCGCCTCGGATCAAAGCCTCACCCTCTACGATGCCACCTATCTGGAGCTGGCCATCCGGAAACGCCTACCGCTCGCCTGCAGCGACGGTCTCCTTCGTCAGGCAGCGAGACGGTGTCGCGTCCGAGTGCTCTAGAATGCTGTCCGATTCGGAGGAACGTCCGCCCCCCCAGAGTTCCAAGCCGCGGGTCTACACGTGGCGGTTCCTCGAAGACCCCAAATTCCATCTATCAACGCGCGCTTTTCGACGAGCTCGCGCCAGAGCGGATCCCCGACCTCGGCGCGGCAGCGCGGTCGCGGCGCGATCGCCGCGTCCGTGCCGTGCTGGCACTCGTGCCGGCCTTCGGTCCCAGCGCCATCCGGTCGAGTCTCCGCGGCATCACCGTCCCGGTCACGATCGTCGGCTTGCCGGCCGACGAGCTCGCGCCCTTCGAGCTGAATGCTCGCCGGTATCAGCGCCTGATTCCGCGCGCCCGCCTCGTGACGGTCGCCGACGCCGGGCACTTCGTTTTGATGCCGACCTGTACCTTCGCCGGGCGCCTCGTCGCGTCGGAGGTCTGCGTCGACCGCCGCGACGGCGTCAATCGCGCCGCCGTCCACGCGGAGGTCGCGGCGAAGGCGGTCGCGTTCTTCGACCGCAGCCTGAAGGTGGCGCGGCCGCGCCGCGCCGAGCGCGAGCGATCGGGGCCGGCGAGTGGGCGCGCGCGGCCGCTTGCCGCCGCTACGCGCTGAGCGCCTTCTGGAATCCCGGGCGCGCGGCCAGGCGCTCCCAGTACGCCGCGACGTTCGGGTGCTCGGCGCCGACGCAGCCGAGCATGCGCGCGGCCATGAGGAAGTAGCCCATCATGACGTCGGCGCCCGAGAGCTCGTTGCCGACCAGGTACTGCTTGCCCTGAAGGGCGCGTTCCACGACGTCGAGGGCGTTCTTGGCGCGCACCCGGCCGTCGGCGGCGACCTGCGGGATGCGGTCGGCCTCCGGCAGGAACATCATGTGCCGGGCGATGTCCGCGATCGGCGGGAATGCCGTCGCCTCGGCGAAATGCACCCACTGGAGGTACGGGCCGCGGTCGGGGCTTCCGATCGGCGGCGCGAGCCGGCCCTTCCCGTACTTCTCGATCAGGTACTCGAGGATCGCGCCCGACTCGAACATCACCATCCCGTCGTCCTCGAGCGCCGGGAACTTGCCGGTCGGCGTGTCCTGCTCGAACGAGTGCCGCGGCGGCTTGAACGCGACCGTCGCGAGCTCGTACGGCACGCCGAGCTCCTCCAGCAGCCAGATGATGCGGATCGAGCGGGTGAGCTGCGCGTGGTAGAGCTTCAGCACCGGCGGCCTCCGGGCGAGTGAGATGTCGGCGGTGCTATGCGCCGCCCCTCGCTGCGTCAAGTTGCCGGCGCCGCGGGGGTGGTGGCCGCCGAACGATGGAACTTTTCCACCGATCGGGGTCGCAATGCCCCATGTTTCGATGCTCGAAAGCGAGACCCTGGGCTCTCCTTGCGTTGGCACTCGGGACGATCGTGGGCGGCGTGCTCGGCGTCGTCATGAAGAGCACGTTCGCCGCGGTGGCGGGCGCGACCGCGGTGAATGCGGCCGTCGCGCTGGTCGTCGGCGCGCCACACTCCGCGCACCTGTTCAGCATCGCTTGGACGGTCCTTGGCAACGGCCGCGACAAGATCCGCTTCCTCGTCTCGGTCCAGGTTCTCAGCATGGCGAGCCTGTTCCTGGTGGCGCTGGCGTCGGCCCGTGGACGACGCTCATGGATCGCGCCCGCTCGATCCGCTTCCAGCTGATCCGCCGCGAAGCCCGCCGCGGCGCCCCCGCAGAGCAGCCGTTGATGAAAATTGCGGCGTTCAGTCCGATTTCGCCTTGAAGCGCTCGCCGTCGTTGGCGATCGGTGACGAATACGTCGCCTCCCAGCACGCCTCCTCGGTGCCGTCGAGCGCGACTAGCTGTACCCGCACCGGCGGAGCGAGCCCGAGCGTCGGCATGGCGAGCACCGCGCCGCCACCCTTCACCTGGATCTTCGCCTTCCCCGTGGTGCCGGCCTTGAGCGTGATCTGCGTGATGCCGCCGTCGGTGCCCGCCTTGTCGCGCATCTTGAAGCCGTTGGCGCCGGTCCGCGACCAGCAACGCTTGCCCTTCGTCGGATCGCAGATGCGATCCGGACGCACGACGGCGCCCATCACCGGCTGCGGCCGTCCGCCGTTCGCATCGTAGACGCAGAACGCGTAGTTCGTGAAGCCGGTCACCGGGTTGCCGAAGCGGGCGACCGGCGTGTCGCCGCCCTTGTTCCACGACCACGAAATCCGATCCTTGGCGTTGTTGGCGGCGTCGCTGACCTGCAGCGACCCCTTCCCGGACACGGCGATCGGCGTGCAGCCGGAGCGCGCCGCGGCGGGACAGCCCGCCGGGTTCGGGTCGCAGGCGAAGTCGCCGAGCCCGTCGGCGTCGGCATCGACGTCCGGAGCGTTCGCGTCCTCGACGCAGGTGTCGAAGTCGTCGAACACGCCGTCGTCGTCGGCGTCCCCGAAGAGCACGACCGCCACCGCCGTGGTCACCGCACCGTCGCCGTTCAGGTCCGTGTCGACGTCGCTCTCCCTGACCTGGGAATAGACGAGCTGACCTTCCAGGAAGGGCTCCGGGAGACGCGCCACGGTGACGTCATCGCTCTGCGGGATGCCGCTCGACGGGAAGAGCGACAGCAGCTGCCGCTGGCCGTTCAGGAGATTGTAGACGTTCAGCACGAAATCGAGGTTGTTGCCGTTGCCGTCCAAGTCCACGCCCTGGCTGGCCTCCCAGACGACGAACGACACGGTGCCGCGGACCGGGTCGAGACGATACGGCACGCCGGGCTCGCAGCTCGGAAAGCTGCAAGGGATCGCCGCCAGCTCGGGATTGATCACCTCGCTCGGGCTGCTCGAGATGTCGACCAGCTGCAGCGGATGGTCGGTCGTGGAGCCATTCTGATTCAGATCGACCCCGGTCGCCGCCTCGTCGGTGAGGACCGCCACGACGTTGCCGGCCACGAAGAAATCGGGGCGGTCAGGATAGCGCGGGTCGTAGAGCCCTTCGAATCCCACGTTGCCGCGGCTCACCGCGATGCCGGTGTTCTCGATCTTGCCGACGCCGCCGAACTTGTGGCGATACACATGCAGCACCCGGTCGGTGGCGGTGCCGTTGCCGTTCAAGTCGCACCCGCCCGGCGGGATGGTGGCCGCGCAGCCGGAGGCGTTGGGCGGCTCCATCGCCTCTGGTCGGGAAAACACGACCGAGGTCCCGGTGGCGGCCACGATATCGGCGGCGACGCCGAGGTCGCGCACGACCGGGGCCGGGCCGATCTCGGCGACGGCGAGGATGCCGTCGATCGTGTCGAAGTCGCCGTTGCGGTCGTGGTCGTGCTCGCTTCCCTCCGGCACCGAGAACGCGATGAGCTCGTCCGACAACGCGATGCGCCGTCCGGCCACCCCGAGCGGCGTGACGACGTCGAAGGGGCCCGTCGCGTCGAGCAGCTCGACGACGTGGTCGTCGTCGTCACCGTCGCCGTTGCCGGCGCCGCCCAGGTCTTCCGGCCTGAGATAGAGCGCCCGCCCGCCTGCGACCGCGACGCGCGTCGCCGGTGTTCCGACGGTTCTGAGCGCGTTCGTCGCGGCGTCGAAGACGCCGAGCCCGCCGCGCACGCTGTACCCCCGGATGCTCGGCGCCTGCGCCGCCACGTAGACGTCACGGCCGTCGGGGCTCAGGGCGAGAAACACGCAGGTCTGATCGGTCAACTGGGCGTACGGGTCGGCGGAGCCCGAGCGGGCGTCGATCTCCCAGACGAGCAAGCCTTCGCTGCTGCATGTCAGCAGGCGCGAGCCGTCGGGGCTGACCATGAGACGATAGACGTTCAGATCGTCCGTGGTCGCCTCCCAGCCGCCGACCCGCGTCAAGAGGCCGGTCGTCTGGTTGCGGTCGAAGACGACGATCGTCGGCTGGCCGTAGAACGTCGGCGCCACGTACAGGCGGCGGCCGTCGGGGCTCAGGCCCATCCCCTGGCCGTCGAGAACGATCGTCTGCTTCAGCGTGAGCGCGCCGTCGATCGGGCTCCGGTCGAAGACCTGCACGTCGTACGAGTTCACGTAGACGTGAGCTCCGTCGGGACTGAAGGCGATGTTGCCGCCGTCGCCGCCGACCAGGTCCGCGAGCGCGACACCGACGAACGTCAGCGCGCCGGTGAGCGGGTTGCGGCGGAACACGGAGAGCTTCTGCTCGCTGCCGCAGCAGCCGTTGTCGCTGCCCACGACGTACAGGTTGAGCCCGTCGGGGCTCACGGCGATGCGTCCGCCGCCCGTGATGCCGTCGATGCCGCCGAGGCCTTCCACGTACTCCACCAGGAACGTGAGGCCGCCGGTGAACGCGTCGCGCGCGAACACCATGACGTGTCCGGGTTGGAAGTTGTTGAAGCCCTTCACGTAGAGGTGCAGGCCGTCCGGGCTGATCGCGAGCTGGTTGACGCGATACGGCGCCGGCTCGTTGCCGAGGAAGGTCAGCCCGCCGCTTCCAGGATCGCGCGCGAAGACGGAGACGACGTTGTGAATGGAGCCGGCCAGGTAGACGTGCGCGCCGTCCGGGCTGACCGCGACTTCGTCGCTGTAGGTCAGACCCGAGTCACCCGAGGCGATCGCCGAGCCCGGCGTGCGGAAGAAGACGCGCTCGCCGGAGACGGCGAGGGTGCGGCGGTTCACGAGCGGCGCGCCGTCCACCTCGACGGTAGTCGCGGCGGTGAGGTGGCTGCCGTCGCCGCGATAGACGCGCAGCACGCTATCCTCCAGGTCGGCATCGCCGTTGTAGTTCACTCCCTGGCCGGCTTCCGATTCGAGGAACGCCACCAAGTCGCCGGCCGAGGTGATGGCGGGCGTGACGATCCCGGTCTCCGTCACGGTGCTGACGGCGCGCGCGGTGTTGGTCGCCACGCCCGTCGACGGATCGACGACCTGCACCACGAGGTCGGTCTGGTCGCCGTCGGGGTTCAGGTTGAGACCCTCCCGGCTCTCTTCGCGGACGTAGCCGATCGCGGCGCTGCCGGGTCGCAGACTCACCAGGGGAAGCGGCTGCTCGCGCGTGACGTCGTAGGGACCAATCAGGATCGGCCCGCGTCCGAGGTGGAGCCGGTCGCTGAGATCGAAGAGAGCAGGCCCGCCTTCGCCGTCGTCGCGCGCGAAGCGCAGGACGGATTCCGCCGCGTCCGAGGTTCCGAAGAGCTCGCCGACGTTGGTGAGCCGCAAGAGCGGAGGCAGCGGTCGGCCGTCGAGCGTGAACGAACGGACGTAGCGCTCGGGACTCGCCTGCGCGGCCAGCACTTGCAGGATCGTGTTCGGATCGCCCGCGCCCTGCGCCGCCACGTCGGCCGTGCCGGTGAGCAGGATCGCGACCTGCGCGCCCGGCGTCTCCGCCAGCACCGACGCCAGCCCTTGGCCCCAATGGTCGAGCGGCACCAGCAGATTGCCGCCGCCGTCGACAGTGGCGCGCACCTGCGGTGCGGCGTCGTTCACCAGATCGGCCATCAGGTTCGGCCGCGGCAGCACGGTGAACTGCCGGAAGACCCGCTCGGGCTGGCGGTCGCAGCCCGTCGTTGGCTGTGCGAGCGCGTCGATGCGGGCGACCGTCTCGGCACCCACCGTGACGATGATCTCCGCCGGACCGGCGAGGCCGTCCGGTACCAGGATCCCGCTGGTGTCGGGGACGAGGAAGCTGAACGTCGTGCAGCGTCCGCCGGCGAGCGTACAATCCTGGACCACTTTGCCGGTGATCGCGGCGGGCGGCACGAGGGTGTCCGCGCCGGGCCCCGGCGGCTGGAAGGTGAGCGAGACGACGTTACTCGCCGGATCCGGATGGAATCCCGGGGAGGCATCGCAAGGGGTGATCCGGATCTCGACGCGGCGATCCGGAGCGCTGATCGGGCTCGCGACGCTGCCCAACGTGGACGCAAACTCCCGACGCGTGACCGGAATGATGTTGCACCCGGCGCGCGCGTCTCCGATCCACGCGGCACACGTTCCGACAAACAGTCCAACGGCGATCCACCCAGCGCGCTGGCCAAGCATGATTGTCTCCCGTCAGGAGGTGCTACTGGTCTGCTATGCCGTGGCTCGTTACTGAGTAAAGGGAAATTCGTGCCCGGAAACGCTACGTGCGCCGATCCGGCGCTAGAAATCTGCGCCGCGACATCGCAGATGCCCGCGCGTTCCGCTTCCCAAATCTGAGAGCCCACGTCGTGACTAGATGCGGCTGGAATGGGACTCGCGAACGACTGCGCCTTTGGCGTCGCGCGCGTCGACGCTGCGAACGGATGCTCGTCGTGCCCCTCATTTGACCTTGCCGCGGGCGCTCGCTAGCTCCGGGGATCCCCTCGATGCTCGACACGCTGCTCGCTTGGTACGCGGAGCCGCTCTTCTGGCTCTTCCCGGTCGCGACGATGCTGCTCTCCGCGACCGCCTTCATGGCGTTCGCGCTGCCGCTCACCTGGCTCGCCGCCCGCGATCCCGAGTGGGCGCGGCCCTACCGCATCCAGTCGCGGCCGCCGCGCGCGCAGCAGCTGGTCGGGCCCTCGGTGAAGAGCTGGGCGGTCAACAACGCCTGGCTCATGCTCGGCACGGTCGCGGCATGGCCGCTGCTACGGCTCTCGGGCGTGCACACCGGGCCGCTGCCGGCCTGGTGGGTGGTCGTCGGCCAGCTCGCGCTCTTCTTCTACCTCGACGACTTCCTCTATTACTTCTCGCACCGCACGCTGCACCGGCCGTGGCTCTACAAGCGCATCCACGGCTGGCATCACCGCATCGTCACGCCGTGGGCGATCACCGGGAACTACATGCACCCGCTCGAGCTCGCGCTCACCGGGAGCGTTGCCATGGTGGGCCCGCTCGTTTGCGGCTCGCACGTCGCGGTCGTCTGGTTGTGGTTCGTCTGGCGGCAATGGGAGGCCGCCGAGGGCCACTGCGGCTACGACTTCCCGTGGAGCCCGAGCCGCTTCATTCCGGGAAGCGACGGTGCCCGCCACCACGACGCCCACCACGCGCGCGTGAAGGGCAACTACGCCGGCTTCACGCCGATTCCGGATCGGATTTTCGGCACCTTCGTCCGCGGCTACGCCGAGGACCTCGCCGCGCGCCGCGGCCGGGCGAGCTTCCGAGACGCAGCGTAACCTTCCGCCGCGGCCGGCTCTACGGGCGACGATCTCCAGCCCCGCGTCTAAAGACGGCTACCCGATCGGATCCGTAGCCCGCAGGAGCCCCCGCTCGACGGCTTGGCTACGATGGACGTGCGCCGTGCGGTACTCGGGCTCGTTCACCCTGTCGATGAACGCCTGGCGGTTGGGATACTCGACCAGGACGAGCACGTCCCATTCCGGTGCGTCGTCTGCGTGGGCCTTCTCGGCGAATCGCCCGGCATAGAGGATGCGACCGCCCAACCGCTGGATCATCGGAACCGCGACACTGGCGTAGCCCTCGAGGTAGCGCTGCTCGCCGCCCGGCTTGAATTTCAACAGATTGAGCATCACCAGCGGACCGTCGGCCGCGCGCTGGCGCATCGTTTCCACCCCGTTCCAGGAATCGACATTCATGATCACACCTCCCGCGATAGGTCACGGTCGTTCACTCGCATTGCAACGGTCCCATAGGTCGTCGGGCAAGTAGACCTGCATCCGTGGCATACGCCTAACCATACACCCTGGACATCGACGTCGACGATCAACGACCGGCGCTGATATCCGCCGGTCCGCCCGGCGGCGTGACGAGCAGCGGGCCGCGAAGCGGCGTCGCGCTGCGTCGTCCGTTGAGCGGCGGCGAACTACGTCAGCTCTGCCACGGCGTGGAGCACCAAGCACGAGTAGCCGTACTCGTCGCCGCAGGCCTCGTAGATCTTCCGCTCCTCCCGAATGGCGGCGTACAGCTCGAGGTCCCCCCGGCGCGCGATCGCGTCGCGCAGCGGCGCTTCGAGGCCGGCGTAGTACGCATGCCAATCGTCGGCCGGCAGGCGGAACGAGCCGAGCCGTTCGTACCCTGCGCGCCGGGCCTGATCGATGCGCGTCGCCTCGTCGCGCATGTCGGGATACTCGGCGGCGAAGAACGCCCGCGCGCGGTCGCTCGGCTCGGCGACGAACCAGACGAGCTCGGTCACCACCAGGCAGCCGCTGTGGCGAACAGCAGTTTCAGGTGTCCGACTTTGACGATTATGTTGCCTCCCGCTGAGCGAACAGGCAGCAAAACCGCACCTAAAACTTCCATCTATCAACGTCCTATCAACTGACGATCTCGACGAGCGCGTGCGACCAACGGGCGAGCGGCAGGAGCGCCGCCGCGCGGCGCGGACGGGTGGGACCTTCCCGCGAGAGGGCACGCTCGTGGTGCGGACCCAGACCGTCGATCATCGA
>JADLHM010000134.1 GCA_020848745.1 Deltaproteobacteria bacterium
CGGACGCAACAAGAGCGGCGAGATCTTCTTCTACGACACCGGCGGCGACATCGTCGAAGACCTCGGCACCCTCGAGTACCTGAAGCAGCGGATCATCCGCGCCCACTTCGGCGACGAGCCGGAGTGATCACCGCTACAGATCCTCGGGCACCGTCGCGATCACGCGATCGCCGTCGACGCGCAGCGGAACGCGGATGAGGAAACGTCCGAACGGCGGGCCGGAGACGCACTTTCCGGTATCCGGCTCGTACAGGGCGCCGTGCGTGGAGCACACCACGTAGCGGCCGCTCTCGTCGAGGAAGCGTCCCTCGACCCAGTCCATCGTGATCTCGACGTGCTGGCAGCGGTTCACCCACGCGTGCAGCGTGCCGTCGAGGTTCACGAGGAAGGCCTCGGTCGGATCGCCCGCGGTCGGCAGCAGGAATTTTCGCGTCGTGCCCGGCGCGAGATCGCCGACGGTCGCGACGACGACCTCGCGTGATTGCTCCATGCGCGCGCCTTGCCTAGCATGCCGGTGCCGCGTCACCAATGGACACGCCGCTTCCGAAGCTCCGCGTCGGCGAGATCCGGCGTCGCCTCGGCGCGCACGCGCCGAGCATCCTCGTGCCGAGCGCGAAGCACGCGGCGGTCGCCGCGGTGCTGCACGGCACCGACACCGGCAGCGAGCTGCTCTTCATCGAGCGCGCCGAGCACCCGCGCGATCCGTGGTCGGGCCACATGGCGTTCCCGGGCGGCCGCGTCGATCCGGGCGACGCGTCGGCGCGCCACGCCGCCGAGCGCGAGACGCTCGAGGAGGTCGGCCTGGATCTCGCGGGCGCCGAGCTCCTGGGGCGCCTCGACGACGTCGAGGGCGCGCCGCCCGGGTTCGACTCGCTGGTGGTGTCGGCGTTCGTCTACCATCTCGATCGCCGCGTCGCGGCGACGCCGAACTCCGAGGTGCGCAACGTGCTCTGGGTCCCGATGGCGCACCTCGAGGACCGAGAGCGCCGCGTCCCCTTCTACTGGCCGCGGCAGCAGCACGACGTGCACTATCCCGGCATCCTCGTCGGCCAGCCCGACCGCCACGTCGTGTGGGGGCTCACGTACCGCTTCCTCGAGCTCTTCTTCGTGGCGCTCGGCCGGCAGCTCTAGCCCGGGTCAGGAGCTACACGACCGCGAGCGCGCGCTCGAGCTCGGCGAGCGTACCGCACGCGACGACCGCGTCGACGTGCCGCGCATAGGCCGCGACCACGCTGTCGCCGGTGTTCCAGCGCTCGCGCGGCTCGGGGTTCAGCCAGAGCGCGCGCCGGACGCGCGCCCGAGCGGCCGCCAGCAGGTCCGCCCGCGGCGGGCGGCGGTTGTTGCGCGCGTCCCCGAGGATCAGGAGCACGGTGTCCGCCCCGAGCGCGTCCGCTTCCCGCTCCGCGAGGTCGCGCAGCACCCGGCCGAAGTCGGAGCGGGCCATGAGGTCGATATGCGCCGCCGGGCGCACCTGTCCCTCCACGAACTCGATCTCGACCAGACGATCGACGAAACCGAAGAAGCGGACCCGGCGGAAGCACGGGGCCGCCGGGGCGAGGAGTGCGAGGAAGAAGTCGGTCGCGGTCGCCGCCGACGCCGAGAGATCGCAGAGCGCGACGAGGTCCGGCGCGCCGGGGCGCCGGCCGCGCCAGCGCCGATCGAACGGTACGCCGCCGCGCGGAACCGCGGCGCGGATGGTGCGTCGGAAGTCGAGGCGGCCCCGCGGGCGGGCCCGCAAGCGGCGCCGGAGGCGCGCCGTGATCCGCGCGGCGATCGTACGCGCGAGCTCGGCGCAGGCTTCCACGTCGGCGGCGCTCATCGCGCGGAACGGAAGGCGGAGGAGCCGGCGCTCGCGGTCGAGGCGGGCAAGCGTCGCGCCGCCGCCGGGCGCGGTCGAGGCGTCGTCCGCCGACGCGCGGCGCGCGGCGGCGGGAGCCGCGGATGCCGCAGCGGTCCGGTCGTCGCCCTCTCGTCGCGGCTCCGCGTCGCGCTCGCGCGGCTCCGCGTGCACGGACCGCGCGTCCTCCTCGCGACCTTCCGTTCCGCGCGCGCCGCGCGCCGGCCCCGAGCGAGGCTCCCGCTCCGCGGCCGGCCGCCGTTCGTCGCGCCGCCCGCCGCCCGCCGACGTCGGCGCCCCACCGCCCGTTCCTCCTCCCTCTCCCGCGCCGCGCGCGCGCCGCCGCCTCGCCGCCTCGGCGGCGGCGCCGCGCGCGGGGAAGACCGCCTCGAACGCGGCGACGTAGGTCGCGCGGTCGCGCTCGTCCTTCACGAGCGCCGCGGCGAGCGCTTCGCGGAGCGCCGTCCGGTCGACTCCCACCACCGCCGCCGCCCGCGCGGCATCCATGGCTTCTGCGATGCTGACGGCGACGCCGTCGCGGCGAAGAGCCGCCACGAGCGCCTCGATCCGCGTCCTCATTTCTTGCGACGAGGCGGGCGCGCACCCGCGATCGTGCGCCGCTGCGGCACCCGCCTCCCAGAGAATTCGAGGATTTCCACCAACCTGCGTGGCACCGGCGTTGCTCTCCCGAGGGACGTGCACGGCAGCATCCAGCTCGCGATCCTCGTCGTCCTGAACCTGGCGCTCCAGCTCTTCGACGGCGTCGCCACGTACGTCGGCTGGCAGCAGCACGGCGAGATGAATCCGATCCTGCTCGCGGGATTCGGCCGCTTCGGAGCCGGTCCGACGCTCGTGGCGGCGAAGGCGCTCGCGATCGTGCTCGTGCTCGTGCTCGCCGCGACGCCACGCCGCCGGCTCGCCGTGTTCGGCCTCGCCCTCACGCTCACGGCGTACACGACGCTCTCGTTCGTGCCGTGGACGCAGCGCCTCTTCGGCTGATCCGCCTCAACGTTTGGCCGGCGGCGTCCTGCCGAGGCCGGCGATCGCGGGCTCCGCCTTGCGGAAGTCCTCCTCGTGCTTCAACAACACGGCGAGCGTCCGCCGCACCGGCTCCGGCTCGAGCTCGCGGATGCCGAGCGCGAGGAGCGCACGCGCCCAGTCGAGCGTCTCGGCGATGCTCGGCGACTTCTTGAGCCCGAGCCTGCGGAGCTGCGCCACGAACTCCGCGACCCGCATCCGCAGCTGCGCGTCGAGCGCCGGCACCTTGAGCGCGATGATCTCGCGCTCCTTCTCGACGCCGGGGAAGTCCAGATAGAGGTGCAGACAGCGCCGCTTGAGCGCCTCCGAGAGCTCGCGCCGCTGGTTCGACGTGAGGACCACCACCGGACGCTCGCGAGCGACGATCGTTCCGAGCTCCGGCACCGTCACCTGGGACTCGGCCAGCACCTCGAGGAGGAACGCCTCGAGCTCCTCGTCGGCCTTGTCGATCTCGTCGATCAGGAGCACCGTCCGTCGCGGCGCGCTGATGGCCTTGAGGAGCGGACGCTCGAGCAGGTACTCGCGCGAGAAGATGTGGTCCTTGAGCTCGTCCCAGCCCGCGTGCTCGCGGTCGGCCTGCAGCCGCATGAGCTGCTTCTGGTAGTTCCACTCGTAGAGCGCGTGCGAGGCGTCGAGGCCCTCGTAGCATTGCAGGCGGATGACCTCGGTCCCGAGCATCGCGGCGACGACCTTCGCGAGCTCGGTCTTGCCCGCGCCCGCGGGTCCTTCGACCAGGAGCGGCTTCTCGAGCACGAGCGCCAGGTACACGACGGTCTCGACCCGCGGCGTGGTGACGTAGCGGGCCGCCGTCATGCCCGCCCGCACCGCCTCGGCCGTGATGTCCATGGTGCCTTTCAATCGTCGAGGCCGTAGACGGCAAGGACGGCCATGAGGTCCATGGTACCTTTCAATCGTCGAGGCCGGAGAAGGCAAGGACGGCCGTGATGTCCATGGTGCCTTTCAATCGTCGAGGCCGGAGAAGGCAAGGACGGCCATGAGGTCCATGGTACCTTTCAATCGTCGAGGCAGTAGAAGACGAGCCCGGTCAGGAGCTTCGGGAAGAAGTAGGTCGACTTCTCGGGCATCGTGAGGCCGGCGAGACCGACCGCGCGGAGATCGCCGACGCTCGTCGCGGGAAGGAAGAACGCGGCGGCCGCCTCGCCGCGGTCGACGAGGCCGAGGGCGCGCCGCGCGTCCTGCGTGTACGTGAGGCCGGGCGCGCCGCCGCGCTCGCCGATCGGCAGCCGGAGGATGCCGGCGAGCACGATCTGGTGCAGCACGGTCACGTCGAGGACGCGCAGCGCGGGCGGCACCGTCGTCGCGAACGGCAGCGCGTGCGTCGGCGCCGTGCAGAACCAGAGCTGCGTCGCGCCGCGCACCGCGACGCCGAGGTGCGCCCTGTCGCTGGTGCGGTCGCCAGCCGCCGCGTCGAGGCGGCGGAGCATGGCCGCGAGGCCGTCCTCGGACCACGGCAGCTCCTCCACCGTGAAATGCTCGGCGAGGGCGCCGCGCAGCGCCTCCGGCACGAGCGGCAGCGTCGCCAGCACGCGATGGGTCGGGAAGATCACGAGCCCCGCGTTCTCCATGGTCGTGAGATAGCAGAGCACGTAGTCGTAGGGCGCCTCGCCGAGCGGCGGCGCGCCGGCGCCGGCGGCCGCGCGGCGCTCGTCACGGTAGCGGAGCGCCGTCTCGTAGCGATGGTGACCGTCGGCGATGAAGACCTCGTGCGGCGCGACGCGCGCCTCGATCTCGGCGATCACCCGCGGGTCGTCGAGACGCCACATGCGGTCGTGGGAGCCGTCTTTGCCGCGCACGTCGACGTCGGGCGGCCGGGTCGTCGGGACGAGCGCCGCGAGATCGAGCCCGGGCGCCGACACGAGCCCGAAGATCGGCGAGAGCGAGACGCCGGTCGCTTGCAGCAGCGCGAAGCGGTCGTCCTTGGCCTTCTGCAGCGTCCGCTCGTGCGGCCGCACCTTCCCGGACTCGAAGCTCTCGACCCGGAGCGCGCCGATCACGCCGACGCGGTCGCGCGTCGAGCCGTCGGGAAGCGGGAACTTCTGCGCGTAGAGATAGAGCGAAGGGTTCGCGTCGACAGCGACGGCGCCCTCCTCGCGCCAGGCGGCGAGGGTCGCCGCGGCGCCGCCGTAGGGATCCGGATCGCGACAGAGGTCGATGCGCACGACGTTGTAGTCGCTCTGCGCGTACAGGCGATCGCGCTGCGCGCCGTCAATGACGTCGTACGGAGGCGCAGTGACGGCCGCGGGATCGCCGACGACGCCGGCGTCGTAGCGCAGTCCTGGAAACGATCGAAAAGTAGCCACGGGATCTTCCTTAGACGTTCGAGAGTGGCGTCGTTCCGAGCACGCCTCGGAGCGCGTCGATCGGCGTCGCGCCGCGACGGATGACCCGCGCCGCGTCGCCGACGACGAGTAGCACGGTGGACCCGAGGCCGCCAGCGAGACGGCCGCCGTCCACGTACGCGACGGCGTCGCCGAAGTACCCCCGCGCCTCCGCGACGTCGAGCGCCGGCCCCGCGCCGCCCGGATTGGCGCTCGTCGCCGTGAGCGGCTCGCCGAGCGCCGTCACCAGCGCCCGCGCGATCGGATGGCTCGACACGCGGACGCCGATCATGCCGGTCCCGCCGGTGAGCGCGGGCGGCAGATCGGCGTGCGCGGGCATCACGAGCGTGAGGGGTCCGGGCCAGAACGCGTCGACGAGACGGCGCGCCGGCGCCGGAACGTGCGCCACGACGCGGCCGAGCATCCCCGCGTCGGCGACGACGAGCGCGATCGGCTTCCCCGCATCGCGGCCTTTGAGCCGCGCGATCCCGGCGACCGCCTCGTAGGAAAGGGCGCGCGCGCCGAGCCCGTAGAACGTCTCGGTCGGGTATACGACCGCGCCGCCGCGGCGGAGCATCGCGAGCGCCGCGTCGATCTCGCGCGCCGCCATCAGTCGCTCGGCGTCGCCGGCCACTCGAAGAGCCGGCGGCGAAGGCGCGGCACGGCGAGCGGCACGATCACGGCCGCCAGCAGCACCCCGGTCATCAGCAGGGACTCGGACGACCCCCATTCGCCGATCGTCGACCCGAACGTGGCCAGCGCCGCCGCCCGCGCGTAGCTCGCCGGCACGACGACGGCGAGGAAGGTCGAGGTGGCAAGCGTCGAGCAGCCCGCCGTCCAATGGGCCGCCATCAACGGACCGACGGGATGGAGGGTCGCGACCCCCGTGAAGAGCGCGACCGGCGTCGCGCCGCGCGTCGTCAGGTAGCGCAGCCGCGCCCGCCATTCCGCCGGAACCATCGTGTCGCCGATGCGGCGCGCGAGCCCGAAGTTGACCACGCCCGAGATGATGATCGCGGTGCCGCCGAGCATCGTGCCGAGGGGACCGCCGAAGATGAAGCCGCCCGCCGTGAGCAGCACGACCGCCGGCAGCAGAATCAGCTGCCGTAGGACGACCAGGACGAAGAAGGCCGCCGGCGCGTGCCAGCCGAGGGCCTCGGCCCACGCGCGCACGGCGTCGACCGACGGATGCAGGCCGAGCTCGCTCCGGAGCCATTGCCCCGCGACGACGAGCGCCGTAACGAGGAGCGCGAGGCGCCACCCGGCGCGCGACCTCACGGCGCCGCTCCACGAGCGGGGCAACGCGGCTCGGCCAGAATGATCGCGCTCGGGATCATCGCGCAGCGCGCAATCTAGAGAATCACACGGGCGAGGCCAAGGTCGCCACGCGCTCCGGCCCCCGCTTTGTCGGCGGGACGGAAAGGCGATAGATCGGCCCGACTCGCATGTCCGCGCCGGTTACGGACTCTTCCTCCGAAGACGGATCCACTCCGCACACCGCCAGGCACGGGACCGGCGTGCTGGTGCTCGGCCTCGCCGCCCTCGGCGTGGTCTACGGCGACCTCGGCACGTCGCCGCTCTACGCCATCAAGGAGTGCTTCGGCATCGAGCACGGCCTGCACCCGTCGCACGCGAACGTCCTCGGCATCCTGTCGCTCGTGTTCTGGTCGCTGCTGATCGTCGTCGTCGTCAAGTACCTGACGTTCATCATGCGGGCCGACAACCGCGGCGAGGGCGGCATCCTGGCGCTCCTGGCGCTCTTACGACCCGCCGACCAGCCGCGGTCGCACTTGATCACGCTCGGCCTCTTCGGCGCCGCCCTCCTGTACGGCGACGGCGTCATCACGCCGGCGATCTCGGTGTTGAGCGCGGTCGAGGGCCTGGAGGTGGGCGCCCCGAGCCTCGAGCCGTTCGTGGTGCCGATCACCGTCCTCATCCTGGCCGCGCTGTTCTTCGTACAACGTCGGGGCACCGCGAACGTCGGCGCGGTGTTCGGTCCGGTGACCCTCGTCTGGTTCATCAGCATCGCGGCGGCGGGCGCGCCGTGGATCGCGCGCGAGCCCGGCGTGCTGCTGGCGCTCGACCCCCGCCACGCGGCGACCTTCCTCTTCGCGCACGGCTACCATGGCTTCCTCGTGCTCGGCGCCGTCGTGCTCTGCATCACCGGCGGCGAGGCGCTCTACGCCGACATGGGTCATTTCGGCCGCCAACCGATCCGCGCCGCCTGGTACACGGTCGTGCTCCCCGCGTTGCTCCTCAACTACCTCGGGCAGGGCGCGCTCCTGATCCACAGTTGCGACGGACCGGAAGGCACCGCGGCGGCCGTATGCCGCGCGGCCGTCGAGCGGCCCTTCTACGAGCTCGTCCCGTCGATGCTGCTCTATCCCATGGTACTGATCGCGACGGTCGCGACCGTGGTCGCCTCCCAGGCGCTGATCTCGGGCGCCTTCTCGCTCACGCAGCAGGCCGTGCAGCTCGGCTTCATCCCCCGTGTCCAGATCGTCCACACCTCGGCGACTACCGAAGGACAGATCTTCGTGCCGAGCGTGAACGGCGCGCTCGCGCTCGCGTGCATTGCGGTCGTGATGGTCGCCGGCAGCTCGTCGAAGCTGGCGGCGGCCTACGGTATCGCCGTGACCGGCACGATGGCGGTCACCTCCGTCCTGTTCTACGCGGTCGCCCACACGCATTGGGGGTGGTCGCGTCTGCGCGCGGGAAGCCTCGTCGCGCTCTTCCTCACGGTCGATCTCGCTTTCTTCGGCGCGAATCTCGCGAAGATCTTCCACGGCGGCTGGTTCCCGATGGTGGCAGCGCTCGGCGTGTTCAGCATCATGACCACCTGGCGCATGGGCGCGCGCTGGCGCTACCGCGAGCTCTCGAAGGTGCGCATCAAGTTCGAGGACTTCTTCACGAGCATGAAGCTGCAGCCGCCGGCGCGCGTGAAGGGCACGGCGGTGTTCATGACGCAGGACGCGGAGGGCACGCCGATGGCCCTCCTCCACCAGCTCAAGCACAATCAGGTGTTGCACGAGCAGGTCGTGCTGCTCACCATCGTCACGCTCAACGAGCCGACGGTGCCCGACGACCAGCGCGTGCAGGTGGCGCAGCTGCACGCCGGCTTCTGGCGCGTCATCGCGCGCTACGGCTTCATGGAGACGCCCAACGTTCCCGAGGTCATGACGCTCGCCGCCGGGCAGGGCCTCGCCATCTATCGCGGCCGCACGAGCTACTTCCTCGGCCGCGAGACCTTCATCGCGACCGGCCGCTCGAACATGCCGCGCTGGCGGCGCGTGCTCTTCGCCTTCCTCGCGAAGAACGCCCGGTCGCCGACCGAGTTCTTCGGCATCCCCGCCAACGAGGTCGTCGAGCTCGGCGCGCAGATCGAGATCTGACGGGAACTTCTCTTGCATTCGCTAGCCAGGTAACGATTGACACCTGGCCTTTGCGGGGCTCGTTGCGTCTGAAGCTCGCATATGCGAAGAAGCGGCCCCATGCCTACACGCGCTTCGACGTTTCGCATCGGTGAGGTGGCGACCATCCTCGGCGCCAGCGCGGACACCGTCCGCCGGCTCGCCGACACCGGGAAGCTCCGCACCAGGCGCACCGCCGCGGGCCACCGCGTCGTCGCCGGCGCCGAGCTCGCGCGCTTCCTCGTGACCAACCTCGGCGCACCCGAAGCCGACGTCATCGTCGCCCGCTCGGCGCGCAACCGCTTCCCGGGGATCGTCACGCGCGTCGTCAAGGACAAGGTGGCCGCCCAGGTGGAGATCCACGCCGGCCCGCATCGCATCGTCTCGCTGATGACGCGCGAGGCCGCGGACGAGCTCGGGCTCGCGCCCGGCGTGCGGGCGGTCGCCGCCGTCAAGGCCACCAACGTCGTCATCGAGCTTCCCGGCTCCCGGTCGAAAAACACATGAGCCACCGACGCACGATCGGGGCCGTCCTGCTCGTCTGGGCGTTGGCGGCGGCGCCGCCGCCGGCCCCGGCCCAGATCGCGACGCCGCCGCCGTCCGGCCCCCTGCACCGCCTGCTCGCCACCCCCGACTGGCTCTCGCTCCGGCTCGAGCACCGGTCGCGCTTCGAGCACCTCCAGAACGACTTCCGCTCCGGCTCCGCGGGCAAGGACGAAACCGCGGCCGTCCTGCGGACGCTCCTCGCGGCCGAGCTCCATATCCAGCGCCTCTCTGCCGGCGTCGAGATCGAGGACTCCCGCGCCTACGCCGACGATCAGACGCCGCTCAACACGACCGCCGTGGATGCGCTCGAGGTCCTCCAGGCCTACCTCGGATGGCGTCAGGCGAACGCCTTCCGCGCCGGCGATCAGCTGGCGCTCACCGCGGGACGCATGACCATCGACCTCGGCAGCCGGCGGCTCGTCGCCCGCAACGAGTTCCGCAACACCATCAACGCCTTCACGGGTCTCGACTTGCAGTGGACGAGCCCCGGACGGCACGTGATCCGCGGCTTCGCGACGATGCCGGTCGTCCGCCTCCCGACGGATCCCGAGCGGCTGGAGGACAATGAAATCGAGCTCGATCAGGAAAACGACCGCACGGCGCTCTGGGGGCTCTTCTATGCCTCGCCGGCGCTCTACGCCGACGCGCGTCTCGAGGCCTACGTCGTCGGCATCATGGAGGGGGACCGCCACGACGCGCCGTCGGCGAACCGCCGCCTCGCGACACCGGGCTTCCGCATCCTCCGGCCGCCCGCGACCGGTCGCCTCGACTTCCAGCTCGAGTCGATGCTGCAGGCCGGCGAGTCGCGCGCATCGACCGCGGCGAAGGACACCAGGGACCTCGATCATCTCGCCTTCTCCATCCACGCCTCGACGGGGTACCGTTTCGACGCGCCGTGGACGCCGCGGCTCGTGCTCCAGTACGACGTCGCGAGCGGCGACTCCTCCCCGAACGACCGCGACAACAACCGCTTCGATCCCCTGTTCGGCGCCCGCCGCTTCGAACTCGGGCCGACGAGCCTCTACGGCGCGCTCGCGCGCAGCAACCTGAACAGCCCGGGCCTCCGCCTCGAGGTCGCGCCGCGATCCGACGTCGACGCGTTCGTGGCCTATCGCCCCACGTGGCTCGAAGCCGACCGCGACGCCTGGACGACAGCGGGCCTCCGCGACCCCGCGGGGAACTCCGGCGCCTTCCTCGGGCATCAGATCGAAGGGCGCGTCCGCTGGCACGTGCGACCGAGCCGGCTCGTGCTCGACCTCGGCTGCGCCTACCTCGCCAAGGGCGAGTTCTCCAAGGACGCGCCCGGCGCCGTCGACGCGTCACCGCTCTACTTCTACACGCAGCTCACGGTGACCCTGTGACCACGACCGCCCGCCTCCTGACCGCGCTGCTGCTCGCCTGGACCTCCGTCGCGACCTCGTCGGTAAGGGCGCACGCCGCCGACCCATCGCCCCGGCCGCGGACGCGCGAGGTCGTCGTCTTCGCCGCCGCCTCGCTGACCGCCTCCTTCCGCGCCGCCGCAACCGCGTTCGAGGCGGCGCACCCGGACACCAAGGTCACCCTCAACTTCGCGGGCTCGCCGACCCTCGTGCAGCAGATCCGCGAGGGCGCCCCGGCCGACGTGTTCGCGGCCGCCGACGAAGCGAACATGCGGAAGCTCGTCGACGCGGGCGCCGTCGCCGGGGCGCCGCGCGTCTTCGCGCGCAACGTGCTGCAGATCGCCGTCGCCAAGGGGAATCTGCACCGCATCGCCGGCCTCGCCGACCTCGTCCGTCCGGGGCTCGTCGTGGTGCTGTGCGGGGAGACCGTACCGTGCGGGAAATACGCCCTCGAGGCGTTCGGCAAGGCCGCGCTCGCACCGCCCCCCGGCAGCCGCGAGACCGACGTGAAAGCGGTGGTCACGAAGGTCGCCCTCGGCGAGGCCGACGCCGGCATCGTCTACGCGACCGATGTCCGGGCCGCCGCCGACAAGATCACGGGGGTCGATCTCGCGCCCGCACACGCCGTCGGCGCCGAGTATCCGATCGCCATCCTCCGCGAGGCGACGCACGCCGAGACGGCGCGGGCTTTCGTGGCGTTCGTGCTATCCGGTCCCGGGACGACGATCCTGGGAGCGCACGGATTCCTGCCACCCTGACAAAGCATCATCGCGAGCGGCCGCCGCTCGCCGTCGTGTCGTTGGCGGCGACGGCGACGGCGTTCTTCGCTCTGCCCCTCGTCGGGCTGCTCTGGCGCGCGCCCCTCGCCACGCTCTGGAGCGAGCTCACCGCCCCGCCGATCCTGGCCGCGCTCCGGCTGTCGCTCGTGTGCTCGGTCGCGGCGACCGGGCTCGCCGTCGCCTTCGGCCTGCCGCTCGCCTGGATCCAGGCCCGCACGACCTTCCCGGGCCAGGGGCTCCTGCGCGCCGCGACCACGCTCCCGATCGTGCTGCCGCCGGTCGTCGCGGGGGTCGCGCTGCTGGTCGTGTTCGGCCGCCGCGGCATGCTGGGGGCGTGGCTCGACGCCTGGTTTGGCATCCGGCTGCCGTTCACGGTCGCCGGCGCAACGCTCGCCGAGACGTTCGTCGCGATGCCCTTCTTCGTGCTCACCATGGAGGGCGCGTTCCGCTCGGCAGACCGGCGGCTCGAGGAGGTCGCCCGCACGCTCGGGGCGTCGCGCTGGACCGTCTTCCGGCGCGTGACGCTGCCGCTGGTCCGGCCGTCGCTGCAGGCCGGAGCCATCCTGGCGTGGGCCCGCGCGCTCGGCGAGTTCGGCGCGACGATCACGTTCGCCGGCAACGTCGAGGGTCGCACGCAGACCTTGCCGCTGGCGGTGTACCTCGCGCTCGAGACGCGACCGGAATCGGCCTTCGTCCTGAGCCTCGTGTTGCTGGCGGTGTCGCTCGCCGTGCTGGTGGGCCTGCGGCGCCGCTGGCTCGGAGGCCTCACGTGAGCCTCGACGCCGCGATCGTGGTGCGCCGCGACCGCTTCACGCTCGACATCGGCCTGCGCATCGCGAGCGGCGAGGTCGTCGCGGTGCTCGGCCCGAGCGGCGCCGGCAAGACGACGCTCCTCCGCGCTATCGCCGGGCTCGCCAGGCTGAGCGCGGGGCGCATCGCGATCGACGGCGTGGTCTACGAGGACACCGCGACCGGAACGTGGATTCCGCCCGAGCGCCGGTGTCTCGGGGTCGTCTTCCAGGACGCCCTCCTCTTCCCGCACCTGAGCGTGCTCGACAACATCGCGTCGGGGCTCCGCTTCACGGGCGTCTCCCGCATGGTGGCGCGGAAACGCGCGCGTGAATGGCTGGCGCGCCTCGGGCTCGAGGCGCTCGCCGACGCCCGCCCGGCGTCGCTTTCGGGCGGCCAGGCGCAGCGCATCGCCCTGGCGCGCGCGCTCGCGCCGAAGCCGCGCCTCCTCCTGCTCGACGAGCCGCTCTCGGCCCTCGACGTCGCGACGCGGGCCGAGGTCCGGCGCGAGCTGCGCCGCCAGCTCGCGTCCTTCGGCGGCATCCGCCTCATCGTGACCCACGATCCGATCGACGCGCTCGCCCTCGCCGATCGCCTGGTGGTGGTGGAGGCGGGCCGGGTCGTCCAGGCGGGTGCGCCGCTCGAGGTCACGGCGCGCCCGCGCTCGCGCTACGTCGCGGACTTCGTCGGAGTGAACTGGTTCTGCGGACGGGCGCACGGGGACGTGGTCACGCTCGACGCCGGCGCCGCGCTGACAGTGCCGGACGCCGAGGCCGGCGAGGTGTTCGTCGTCGTCCATCCGCGCGCCGTGGCGCTCCACCGCGCGAAGCCGGAGGGAAGCCCGCGAAACGTGCTGGCGAGCACGGTGGTCGCGGTCGACGACGAAGGGACCCGCGTCCGCGTCCACCTGGCGGTGCCCTTCCCGCTCGTCGCCGAGGTCACACGTACCGCCGCCGCCGAACTCGAGCTCGACCGCGGCGGCGCACTCTGGGTCACCGTCAAAGCGACCGAGATCACGACCTATCCGGCGTGAAACCCGGGACGCCCGGACGAGCGCCGCGACCCCGTCGCGTCTGCCGGGAGCCGGGAGCGCCTCGTCGGGACGCTGTCGCAGCTCGCGGACGGGGTCGGCGACTCCGGAGGATGCCGCCGATCTCGCCGTGCTGCACGCGGCGTTACTTCCTGGACGAACGCTTGGCGGCGATCGCCTCCTGGAGCCGGTGATCCTTCTCGGCGACGCCCTCGGCGAGTCCGACCTTGTGGCCCTCGAGCTCGGCCGCGAGATGCGGGTCGGAGAGGGCGAGGATCTGCACCGCGAGGATCGCGGCGTTGTCGGCGCCGGCCTTGCCGATCGCGAGCGTGCCGACCGGGATGCCGGCCGGCATCTGCACCGTCGCGAGGAGCGCGTCGAGCCCGCCGAGCCCCGACGCGTCGAGCGGCACGCCGAGAACGGGCAGCGTCGTCTGCGCCGACACCGCGCCCGCGAGGTGCGCGGCCGCGCCGGCCCCGCAGATGAAGACGGCGAGGCCGCGCTTCTTCGCGTCGCGAGCGAAGCGCGCGGTCTCTTCCGGCGCGCGATGCGCCGAGAGGACGTGGGCCTCGTGCGCGACGCCGAAGCTCGCGAGCCGATCCGACGCCGCCGACATGACGCCCCAATCGCTGTCGCTCCCCATGAGGATCGCGACCCGCGGCGCCGCCGGCGCCTTCTTCACCTTCCCGTTCGCCGTCTTCTTCATCTCGCCCCTCCGACGCGCGCGAGCGCGCGGTATCCGATGTCCTTCCGATAGTGCATGCCGCGAAAGCCGACGCTCGCGACGACCTCGTACGCGTTGGCGATCGCGCTCGCGAAATCGGCACCGAGCGCGCACGCCGTCAGCACGCGTCCGCCGCTCGTCACGACCTCGGCGCCGCGCCGCGCGGTGCCGGCGTGGAAGAGCGCCCGCTCGGTCGACGCCGGCCGCCCGGCGGCGCCCGCGATCGCATCGCCCTTCGCCGGATCTCCGGGGTAGCCTTCCGCCGCGAGCACGACGCCGGCCGCGGGCCGCGGGTCCCACTCCGCCCGGCAGCCCGCGAGGCGGCCAGCGATCGCGGCCTCGACGAGATCGACGAGATCCGAGCGCAGCCGCATCATCAGCACCTGGCACTCGGGATCGCCGAAGCGGACGTTGAACTCGAGCACCTTCGGACGCCCGTGCGCGATCATGAGCCCCGCGTAGAGCACGCCGCGGTAGACGATTCCGTCGGCGGCGAGCCCGGCGACGACCGGGTGCACGATGGTCTCCATCACCTCCGCCTCGAGGGCGGGCGTGAGCACCGGCGCCGGCGAATACGCGCCCATGCCGCCGGTGTTGGGACCCGTATCGCCGTCGCCGACGCGCTTGTGGTCCTGCGACGACGCGAGCGGCAGAACCGTCGTGCCGTCGGTGAGCGCCATGAACGACAGCTCCTCGCCCGGCAGGAACTCCTCGACGACCACGTGCTCGCCGGCGGCGCCGAAGGCGCGCCGCACCATGATCTCCTCGAGGCCGGCGCGCGCGCTCGCGAGGTCGTCGCAGACCAGCACGCCCTTGCCCGCCGCGAGGCCGTCGGCCTTGAGCACGACCGGCGCGCCGACCGTCTCGAGGTACCGCACGGCGTCCGCGTGCTCGCGGAACGTCCGGTGCGCGGCGGTCGGCACGCCGAGGCGCGCCAGCAGCGACTTCATGAACGCCTTGCTGCCCTCGAGCTCGGCGGCGCGGCGACTCGGCCCGAAGATGCGCCGACCGTTCGCCTCGAAGGCGTCGACGATTCCCGCGGTGAGCGGCAGCTCCGGACCGACGATCGTGAGATCGACGTCGCGCGATTCGGCGAGCGCAACGAGCCCCGCGACGTCGTCCGCGGCGACGGCACAGTTTTCCGCGAGCTCGGCGGTTCCGGCGTTTCCGGGCGCGCAGAGAAGCTCCGGCTTCCGCGCGCTCTGCGCGAGCTTCCAGAGGAGCGCGTGCTCGCGGCCGCCGCCGCCGACCACCAGGATCCGCATGGTCTAGTGCCGGAAGTGACGCCGGCCGGTCAGGATCATCGTCATGCCGTGCTCGTTCGCCGCGGCGATCACCTCGCCGTCACGGACGCTGCCGCCCGGCTGGATGACGGCGCGCACACCCGCCGCCGCGAGCACGTCGAGCCCGTCACGGAAGGGAAAGAACGCGTCCGACGCCGCGACCGTGTTCGCCGTCGCGAGCCCGGCCTGGCCCGCGCGCAGGATCGAGAGCCGGGCCGAGTCGACCCGGCTCATCTGGCCGGCGCCGACGCCGATCACCTGATCGCGGCTCGTCACGACGATCGCGTTCGATTTGACGTGCTTGCAGATGCGCCAGGAGAAATCGAGCGCCGCGAGGTCGTCGGCCGACGGCGCCCGCGTCGTCGCGACCTCGCACTTGGTGACGTCGACCTCGGCCAGATCGCGGTCCTGTACGAGAAAGCCGCCGACCACGCGCTTCACGTCGCGGCTGCGTCCCGCCGGGCCGCGCCAGGCCTCGCGGGCGGCATCGAAGAGGTCGACCTCCTCGTCCAGGTCGAGCGAGAGCACGCGGACGTTGGCGAGCTTCTTCGACGACTGGAACACGTCCATCGCCGCCGGCGCGACGCGCGGCGCGATCACCACCTCGAGGAAGAGATCCTGCATCGCCTCGGCGGTCGCGCGGTCGAGCACCCGGTTCACGGCGACGATGCCGCCGAAGATCGAGACGGGATCGGACGCCCGCGCCTTGGCGAACGCGTCGACGAGCTCGGCGGCGATGGCGACGCCACAGGGGTTCATGTGCTTGATCGCGACCGCCGCCGGCACCCGGAACTCCTTCACCAACTCGAGCGCGGCGTTGGCGTCGACGAGGTTGTTGAAGGACAGCTCTTTGCCGTGGATCTGGCGGGCGTTCGTCACCGACGGCTCGTCGACCGGCGCCGCGTCACGATAGAACGCCGCCCGCTGGTGCGGGTTCTCGCCGTAGCGGAGATCCTGCACCTTGACGCCGACGAGACGCGCGCTCGGCCCGAAGGGCTTGTCGTTCGTCGCCGCCGCGAGGTAGTCGGCGATCGCGGCATCGTAGCGTGCGGTCAGCGCAAACGCCTTCTGCGCGAGCCGGCGATTGGTCGCCGCCGATACCCCGCCGTCACGCGCGAGCTCGGCCATGACCTCCTCGTAGTCGGCCGGATCGGTGAGCACCGTGACGTCGGCGTGGTTCTTCGCGGCCGACCGCACCATCGACGGGCCGCCGATGTCGATGTTCTCGATCGCCTCGGCGAGCTTCGTGTTGGGCCGCGCGACGGTCTGCTCGAACGGATAGAGGTTCACGACCACCAGGTCGATCGGGCCGATGCCGTGGCGCGCCATCTGCTCGCGATGGCTCGGCTCGCCGCGGATGCCGAGGATGCCGCCGTGGATCTTCGGGTGCAACGTCTTCACGCGTCCGTCGAGGATCTCCGGCTGCCCGGTGTAGTCGCTGACCGCGGTGACCGGGATGCCCCAGGCGACGAGCGCCTTCGCGGTGCCCCCGGTCGAGAGGATCTCGACGCCGGCCGCGGCGAGCGCGCGGGCCAGGCCCTCCAACCCCGTCTTGTCGCTGACGCTCACGAGCGCGCGCGCGATGCGTGCCATGTGAACCTCCTCCTATTGCTCGGCTGCGACCCGCGGGACGCGGGCCCCGACGCGGGTCACGAGCTCGTAGGGAATGGTACCGACGGCCGCGGCGACCTCCTCGACCGGCACGTCGCGCCCCCACAGCTCGACCTCGTCGCCGATCGCGACGCCCGGGACGTCGGTCACGTCGATCATGATCTGGTCCATGCAGACGCGCCCCGCGATCGGCACCCGGCCGCCGCGCAGGCTCACCTGCGCCCGATTCGAGAGCGCGCGCGGATAGCCGTCGGCATAACCGACCGGCAGCGTCGCGATCACGCTCGGCCGCGGCGCGACGAACGTGGCGCCGTAGCCGACCGCATCGCCGGCGCCGATCAGGCGGAGCGCGATCACGCGGGTGACGAAGCGCATCACCGGGCGCAGGCGGGCGCGGGCGCGGAGCTCCGGCGCGGGGTGGATGCCGTAGAGCGCGATCCCGGGACGCACGAGATCGAAGTGCGCCGCCGGCGCGACCAGCGTCGCCGCGCTGTTCGCCGCGTGCACGAAGCGGGGCCTGAGACGCGCCGCCTCGAGCGCGCGCACCAGGGCGGTGAAGCGCTCCAGCTGCCGCCGCGTCTCGGGGCCCTCCACGCTCTCCGCGTCGCAGAAATGCGTCATCAGGCCCTCGACGGTGACGCCGTCGATCCCGGCGAGGCTCGCGAGGAGATCCGCCGTATCGGCGGGCGCGATGCCGAGCCGGCTCATGCCGGTATCGACCTTCACGTGGAGCGAGACCACGCGGCCGGCGGCGCGCGCCGCCTCCGCGAGCGCCCGCGGCGTCTCGGCTTCCCAGACGACGGGCGCCAAGCGCGACTCGACGACGGTCGCGTAATCCGCCGGATACACGCCGCCGAGCACGACGATCGTCCCCTGCACGCCGGCCGCCCGCAGATCGCGCCCTTCAGCGGCGGTCGCGACGGCGAAGCGTTCCGCGCCCGCGTCGCGCAGCAGGCGACCGACGAGCGTCAGGCCGTGACCGTACGCGTCGGATTTCACCACGGGCAGCACCCCGACCGTGCCCGCAATCCGCCCGAGCTCGGCGAAATTGTCGGCGAGCGCGCGCCCGTCGATTTCGGCGACGGTCGGCCTCGCCTGCAGCTCGGGTCCCATCTGGAGTGTCGTCGCGAGTCGGAAAACGAAGAACGGACCTCGTAGCCCAGGGTCGGCGGGTTGTAAAGGATTCCTCCCCGCGACGCCGGATTTTGCGCGCACCGCGCCGGCATGGCACGCTCGGGCATCGATGTCGCCCTCGCTGTCTCTCACCGTCAACGGCGAGCCGTACGATCTGCCGGAGCCGATGACGGTCGGCGCGCTCCTCGCGCGCCTCGGCGTCGCCGCCGCGCGCGTCGCCGTCGAGGTGAACGAGGACGTCGTTCCGCGCGG
Source organism: Deltaproteobacteria bacterium (assembly GCA_020848745.1). NCBI lineage: Bacteria > Pseudomonadati > Myxococcota > Myxococcia > Deltaproteobacteria bacterium. The sequence goes on from JADLHM010000134.1 coordinate 18,152, forward strand.
CTCGTACGACACACATCGACTCGCCGCCGGCGACCGCGTCGAGATCGTCCATTTCGTCGGCGGCGGCTGAGCCGCAAAGGAGCACTCCGTGCACGATCCGTTCGTTCTCGCAGGCAGGAGCTACACGTCGCGCCTCATCGTCGGCACGGGGAAGTACCGCGACTTCGAGGAGACCCGCCGCGCCGTCGAGATCGCGGGCGCCGAGATCGTCACGGTCGCGGTGCGACGGGTGAACATCACCGACCCGAAGGCCCCGAACCTGCTCGATCACCTCGACCCCAAGCGCTACACGATCCTGCCGAACACCGCCGGCTGCTACACCGCGGAGGACGCGATCCGCACGTGTCGGCTCGCACGCGACGCCGGCGTCGGCGACCTCGTGAAGCTCGAGGTGATCGGCGACGAACGGACGCTCTTCCCCGACGTCGCCGCAACGCTCGCGGCCGCCGAGAAGCTCGTCGGCGAGGGATTCCAGGTGTTGCCCTACGTCACCGACGACCCGGTCGCCTGCAAGCGCCTCGAGGAGATGGGCTGCGCGGCCGTGATGCCGCTCGCCGCGCCGATCGGCTCGGGCCTCGGCATCCGCAATCCCTACAACCTCCGCATCATCCTCGAGCACGCGAAGGTGCCGGTGATCGTCGACGCGGGCGTCGGCACCGCGTCCGACGCCGCGGCGGCGCTCGAGCTCGGGTGTGACGCCGTGCTCATGAACACCGCGATCGCCGGCGCCGCCGATCCGCTCCTCATGGCCGAAGCCATGCGGCTCGGCGTCGAGGCGGGACGGAAGGCGTTCAAGGCCGGCCGCATCGCGCGGAAGCTCTACGCCACCGCGTCGAGCCCCCTCTCCGGCCTGATCCAATGACCGCGGGCGCGGCGACGCCGCGCGCGCCGCGCGTGATGTTGGTCGTCACCGTCGACGACGCGATGGCGCGGCGGGAGACCATCGCCGCGGCGCTCGCCGCCGGCGCCGACGCGCTCCAGCTCCGCGATCGGCGCGCGGGCGGCGGCGCGCTCCTCGTCGCCGCCCGCGCGCTGCGCGCGCTCACGCGCGCGCACGGCGCAGCGCTCGTCGTGAACGACCGCGCCGACGTCGCGCTCGCGGCCGCCGCCGACGGCATCCACCTCCCGGCGGCGGCGTTCCCGATCGCCGCCGCGCGCCGCCTCCTCGGACCGGAACCATGGGTCGGCCGCTCCACCCACACCCCCGAGGAAGCCGCCCGGGCCGCCGCCGACGGAGCGGACTACGTCGTTCTCGGCCCCGTCTTCGCGACCCCGTCGAAAGAGGCCTACGGTCCTCCGCTCGGGCTCGAAGCCCTCGCCACCGGGGTCGGGCGCGCGGCGTGCCCGGTGATCGCCATCGGGGGTATCACGAGCTCGAACGCGGCCGACGTCCGTCGTGCCGGCGCCCACGGTCTCGCCGTGATCCGCGCCGTCCTCGACGCGCCCGATCCGGCAGCGGAGACGCGCGCGCTCGCGGCGGCGATGCGCGGGCGGGCGACATCGCGATCGCCTTAGGGACCACGCAGGCGCCTGCCGTCGACTGGCACCTGCCGTCGAGCGGAGCCAACGTTCAGGGCGTGAAGGGAATACCTGCTTCGCGCCAGAAAGTTCCCTGACTCCATTGGTATTATTCCCTTGACTCGATCGTCGGCTACCGTCTAAGCCCTGATCGTACTCTCACCTTACGCGGCGTCTTCGGGGCCCGCACCTGGAGGAAATGCAGATGAAGCCAGTCCATTCGGTCACGCTGTTGGGTCTCGCGGTGGGCCTGTCGATGTCATTCGCGCCTGCCGCAGCGACGGCGGCCACGATCACGGTCAACCCCGGCGACTCGATCCAGGCGGCGGTCGACGCCGCGTCGCCCGGCGACACGGTCAAGGTCATGCCCGGCGACTATACCGAGCCTGCACTGTCCGGCCCGGCGGTGCGCATCACCAAGTCGATCAAGCTGCTCGCCAAGAGCAAGCTCAAGGACAACGTTCGGGTGCGCATCCTGGCGGGCCCCGGACAGAGCGACGGCATCCTCGTTGAGCCCGCCAATCCGGGCGATCCGGACATCGTCGGCCTCAAGATCCAGGGCTTCACCGTCGAGGGGTTCCCGGGCAACGGCATCTGGCTGAAGCACGTGCAGAAGTTCACGATCCAGGGCAACGAATCGGTCAACAACCTGGAGAACGGCATCTGGCCGACCCTCTCGGCGAACGGCAACGTAAAGAAGAACGTGTCCTACGGCGCGCAGGACAGCGCGCTCTGGGTCGAGGCGTCGGAGAACGTCCGCGTCATGCAGAACGAGCTCTACGACAGCCCGACGGGCCTCGAGGTCACGATCTCCAAGGGCGTGAAGGCGACGAAGAACTACATCCACGACAACACGGTCGGCGTCGGCCTGTACCATCCCAACGGGGCGGGTATGGTCGCTCCGCCGAACCTCCTCGCCGGCGGCGACTGGGTGTTCAAGAGCAACCGCATCGTCAACAACAACAAGCCGAACACGGCGCCGCCCGGGTCCATGTCGGCGGCGCTGCCGCCGGGCGTGGGCGTCCTGGTGCTCGGCGTGGACGGCGTCACCCTCGAGAAGAACGAGATCACGGGGAACGACTTCGTCGGGGTCGCCGCGCTCGACTGGTGTATCGCGGTGGACGATTCGGATTTCGATTGCGACACCAATCCGCCGGCCTACCAGTCGGCACCGGACAACAACTTGATCAGGAAAAACGAGCTGGGGACCAACGGCGCCAATCCGCCCCCCGGCATTTTCGGGCTCCTCGCGGGGGATCTAGCGATGGCGGCGTTCCCCTTCCCCCCGTACGCGGCGATCGGCGGACACAACAATTGCTTCACCGACAACGAGCCGGTGCCGCCCCAAGCGAGCGTATCGTTCAACAAGATCGGCACGAATGGCATCGAGTGCAACTAGAGCGGCCTAGGCCGGCGGGCGCGCGTTCAGCGCGCGCCCGAGGTGCCGCGCGGGGGTGACAGAGCCCCTGCGCGGCAGCTCGACCATCCTCCGACGCTTCGGTGGGCCGGAGGCGGACGAGCTGACGATCCTCTGTCGTGCCGAAGATCCGTGGAAGAATCCGGCGGCGGAGGCTGAGGCGGCCTACCAATCGCTGGCCGTCCGGCTCACCGGCGAGCAGGCGTCGTTTCGGGATCTCGTCACCGAGACGATCTTTCTGCGCGACATTCGCCGCGACCTGCCCTCGGTGCTCGACGCACGGGCACGTGTCCTGGCGGCGGTCGAGCACGGCGCCGATGCCCCGCCGCCGGCGTTCATGCAAGAAGCGCCGCTCGCCGGCGGGGACGTGGAAATCGCGGCGGCGGCGGTGGTTCCGCGTCGCCGCGACGCCTGGGCGGTGCGCGACGTCGCGGCGGCGCCGGCGTGCCCGTGTGCGGGGTGCGCTCGGTCGGCTGCGCGTCTGGTGCGCCTCGGCGACCAGACGTCGCTCCACACCACCAACGTGCACGGCACGGGCAGCGACGCCTTCGCGCAGGCGCTCGACATGTTCGACGCCGCCGAACGGTTGCTCGCGCGCTGCGGCATGGGGTTTCGCGATGTCGTCCGCACCTGGATTTACCTGCGCAACATCGATCGCGACTACGACGCGCTGAACCGCGCGCGGCGCGAGTTCTTCGAGCGCCACGGCCTCGACCTGCGGCCGGCCAGCACCGGCGTCGCGGGCGTGCCGTTCCCCGACGTGCACGACTTCTCGATCCGCCTGCATGCGGTGCGATCGGCGCGCCCGCTCGCCATCGCGCCGATGTCCACCCCGACGCTCAACGAGGCATGGAGCTACGGCGCCGACTTCTCGCGCGGCCTGCGGGTCGCCGAGGCGAACAAGGTCGCCCTCTACGTCTCGGGCACCGCGAGCATCGACGAGGCCGGGCGGACCGTCCACGTCGGCGACGTCGCGGCCCAGGGCGAGCGCATGCTGCGCAACATCGCGACGCTGCTCGCCGGCCAGGGGGCTAGTTTTGCCGACGTGGCGTCCGGGGTGCTCTACCTGAAGCGACCCGAAGACGCGCCGGTGCTGCGCGCGCTCTGCCGCCAGCGCGGCTTCGACGGTTTTCCCTGCGCGCTGGTCGAGGCGCCGCTCTGCCGGCCCGAGCTGCTCTGCGAGGCGGAAGCGGTAGCCCTGCTCCCCTTCGACGTCGCGTAGGCGTAGATACCTACCATGCTCAGATCGGATCAGTCGGCCGCGATCGCGGCCATCCTCGGGGTGGCGCTCCTGGCGCCGCCGTTCCTCGCCGGCTGCAATCGCGAGCCCCGTACGCAAGCGATCGTCGCCGCCGCCGACACGGCTACGGCGCAAATGAGGATCACCTACCCACAGGAGGGCACCCTCTTCCCGCCCGAGATCGTCGCCCCGACCGTGCTCTGGAACGACGAGACCGCCGGGGTCGATCGCTGGTACGTGGTGGTGCGCGACGACGCCGGCGTCGAGGTGCTGCGCGAGACGGTCGACGCGCCGCGCTGGCGCCCGACCGAGGCGCGCTGGCGCGAGATCAAACTTCGCAGCGCGGAGCGCGACGCCGAAGTCATCGTCGCGGGCGTCAACCAGGCCCGCCTGGGGGACGTGCTGTCCGCGGCGCGCGTTCGCATCCGGACCTCCAGGGATCCGGTCGACGACGCGCTCTTCTACCGCGAAGTGCCGTTGCCGTTCCTCACCGCCGTCCAGGATCCCTCCCGCATCCGCTGGCGCTTCGGCAGCATCGATCAGGAGGCCGGGCCGCCGATCGTGCTGCAGAATCTGCCGGTGTGCGGCAACTGCCACTCCTTCGCCGACAACGGCAGCGCGCTCGGGCTCGACGTCGACTACGGCAACGACAAGGGCGGCTACGGCATCCTGCCGGTGTCCTCGCACATGGTGATGAACGACGAGAAGATCATCACCTGGGCCGACTACAAGCGCGCCGACGGCGAGCTCACCTTCGGCCTGCTGTCGCGCATGTCGCCGACCGGGCGCTACGTGGTCAGCACGGTCAAGGATCGTTCGGTGTTCGTCGCCATCCCCGACCTGATGATCTCGCAGCTCTTCTTCCCCATCAAAGGCATCCTCGTCGTGTACGATCGGGAGGCGAAGACCTTCACCGCGCTGCCGGGCGCCGACGATCCGCAGTACGTGCAGACCAACGCGGTGTGGAGCCCGGACGGCCGCGAGCTCGCGTTCGCCCGCGCCACCGCCTACCGCGCCGAGCGCCTCGAGCAGCAGAACAGCGCGCTCGTGGACGAGAAGGACGTGCCCGAGTTCACCGTCGACAAGAAGCCGTTCCTCTACGACATCTACCGGATCCCCTTCAACGACGGGAAGGGCGGCACGGCGGTGCCGATCGAGGGCGCGTCGAACGACGGGATGAGCAACTACTTCCCGAAGTACTCGCCCGACGGGAAGTGGATCGTCTTCACCAAGTCGAAGAGCTATATGCTGCTCCAGCCCGACAGCGAGCTCTGGATCATCCCCGCCGCGGGCGGCGCGGCGCGGCGCCTGCGCTACAACACGCCGCGCATGAACTCCTGGCACAGCTGGTCGTCGAACAGCCGCTGGCTGGTCTTCTCCTCGAAGGTGAACGGACCGTACACCCAGCTCTTCCTCACCCACATCGACGACGACGGCAACGACAGCCCGCCGGTGCTGCTCGAGCGCTTCACCTCACCGGATCGGGCGGCGAACATCCCCGAGTTCGCGCACCTGCCCGGCAACGCCATCGCCGACATCCGCGAGCAGTTCCTGGACGCCTATTCGTTCCTGCGCGCCGGCCTCGCCAATCAGAACACCGGCGACCGCAAGGGGGCGGAGCGCGCCTACCGGCGCGGTCTGGAAGTCGCGCCCGACAACGCCGAGTTACGCAACGCGCTCGGCTGGGTGCTCTACCAGGACGGGCGGACCGCGGAGGCGGTCGCCGAGTACGAGCGTGCGGTCGCCGCGGACCCCAAGAACGCCAAGGCGCACAACAACCTGGCGCTGGCGCTGGTCGAGCTCGGCAAGCTCGACGATGCCGCCACGCACTTCTCGGCCTCGCTCGCGATCGAGCCCAAGGCGGAGATCCACAGCGACCTCGGATTCGTCCTGGCGCGTCAGGGCCGCACGGAGGACGCGCAAGCCCACTACCGCCAGGCGCTGGCGCTCGATCCGAACTGCGCCTCGGCGCACCTGAACCTGGCCGTGACCGCCGTGCAGGCCGGCGATCTGGCAGGGGCCGAGTCCCACTACCGCCTGGCGCTGCCGGGACGGCCGACCGCCGAGACCCACAACGGGCTCGGTTTCGTGCTCGCCCGCCAGGGACGCGCCGACGAGGCCATTGCCGAGTTCCGCAAGGCGATCACCGTCGAGCCGAAGTTCACCCCGGCGTACAACAACCTGGCGGAGGCGCTGGCCAAGCAGGGCAAGCTCGAGGAGGCGGTGGACTACTACCGGCGCTCGCTCGCGCAGCGGCCGAACCCGACCGTTCACAACGCGCTCGGCGTCATCCTGCGCCAGCTCGGCCGAGAGGACGAAGCGGCGCAGCAGTTCAGCAAGGCCAAGGCCCTACAGTTTGCGCGGTAGCCTGGCTGATCAGGACCTATCCGCCAGCGGAAAAATCCCTTGACTCAGCGAAAGCCGGGAAGGGAAGATGCGGCGGTGGCGCGCCCACGGCCCGCGATGCGCCGATCCCAATCCATAGCCCGCTAGACAGAGGAACCTCATGACCAGACTCGAAGCGAGGACGGCGACGGCCGTGAAGACGATCACCCGACTGACCGGCGGCGCGCTCGCCCTCCTGGCGATGATGCTGCTGTGGATGCCCGACGCGCACGCGTATCCATCGTACAACGACGGGGCCGGCAACGGCTGCGTATCGTGCCACACCGGCTTCACGAATGCCGGTGCGCTCCACTTCCAGCACTACAGCCAGTTCGGCATTCAAGACTGCAACCTCTGCCACCAGAACGGCGGCGGCACCAAGCCCGTGCTGACGTACTGGAGCGGTCCCGGCGGCGGCTACGGCTGCGCCGGGTGTCACGGGCAGGACTACGGCGAGATCTCGCCGAACAGCGGCCTGCCGAAGGCCACCGCCTACGGCCTGCGCCAGTTCCACATCAGCAACGGCTTCGCGACATGCGGGTGCCACCAGCCCGGCACGCTCGGCCATCCGAATCCGTTCCCGGCGCTCTTCGGCGAAAACGTCGCACCGCCGTACTTCCAGCCCATGTTCAGCGGGTTGAGCGACCCGTGCTCGAGCCAGCAAGAGGATATCCCCTACGATCTCGACAGCGTCGGCCTCGACAACGACGGCGACGGCGCGGCCGACTACCCGGCCGACAGCGATTGCCCGGTGCCGGCGACCCCGACGCCCACTCCGACACCCGCCGCCGCCTGCGGCCCGGCGCCCGCCTTGGGCTGCATCGCATCCGGCAAGGGCAGCCTGCTGGTCGACGAAAAGAAGGTCGGGAAGGAGAAGCTGAAAGTCTCGCTCGGCAAGTTGCAGCCGGCCGTCGCGCAAGGGCAGTTCGGCGACCCGGTGAACGGCACCAGCGTCTACGCGGTCTGTATCTACGACGCCGCGAACCAGCTCAGGGGCGCGTACTCGCTCGTGCCGCCGGGGCCGTTGTGCGGCACGAAGCCGTGCTGGAAGACGGTGTCCGACAAGGGCTACATGTACAAGGACAAGGACGCCACGTCGGACGGCCTCGTGCAGGCAAAGCTGACCGGCGGCGACGCCGGCAAGGGCGCGGTCAAGATCCAGGGCAAGAACTCGGGCGGCAATCTGCCGACCGGGGTGGTCGCGGGTCTGCTGAACAACCCGAGCAGCGCGACGGTCCAGATTCTGTCGAGCGACGCCGCCTGCTTCAACCTCGGCCTCACGGAGATCAAGAAGGCCGAGAGCACGGTCTTCCAGGCTGCCGGCCCCTGAGCGTTCGCGACCGCGCTTCGGTAGACCATCGTAAGCCGATGCACGGTGGGCCATCGCATCGGAGATCGGGGAGACGCATGCGGAACTCGCGGGAACGGCGCGGAACGGCGCGGACGCTCGGCATCGTCGCGGGCCTGCTGATCCTCGCGGCGAGGTCCGCTGCCGCGCTCGACGGCGAGTCGCTGCGGCTCCTCCTGCTCGGGGCGCAGGACATGAACACGCCGCAGGTCACCATGCGGGCCGACATCGCGATCGCCCTGGAGACCCATACGGGACCGCGCGCGACCCGGGCGATCGCCTTCTTCGCGCCCGGGAAGGACGCCCGCTGGTACCTCCAACTGGAGGATCCGGCCCTCGCGGCGCTCGTCCGCGGTGCCGAGCGGAAGGTGATGACGCGCACCGCCGGCAGCATCGTGACGAGCGCGATCGGCGAGCCGATCGACGACCTCGGGATCAGCTACGAGGATGTGAGCCGCTTCGTCGCCGACGACTTCAAGCTCTGGCAGATCGCGGACGAAGGCACCGACGTCGTGCTCGCCGGGGGCCATCCTCAGGTGGAGTCCGCGTACGTCTACCGCGCGTACACCTTCGACAAGACGCGAACGATCCCCCTCAAGGTGCAGTTCTACGCGAAGACCCTGAACAATCTGGTGAAGCTCCGGACCGACTCGGACCACATCCTGATCGGCAAGAAGTGGTTCCCGGGCAGGATCGAGATCCAGAACTTCCTCGACAACTCCAAGACGACGCTCACCATCCGCTGGTCCCAGGCGGCCTCGGTTCCGCCCGAGCTGCTCGCGCCCGAGAGCTTCGGAGGCGCCGCACCGGTGTCGTGGAGCACCCCCGTTCCCGCCGCGACCACGACGCCGTAGCCGACCGACCGCGCCGTCAGATCCGGCGCCGGTCGTCCGCGGAGTAGGGATACTCCATGTGACGCGCGGTCTCGCGCGCGACGCGCTCGCCATGGAGCCGCGCCACCACGCGGAGCGCCATGTCGATGCCGGCCGAGATGCCGGCCGAGGTGACGACGTGCCCGTCCTCGACGACGCGCCGGGCGTCCTCGACGACGGCGCGCGGTGCGACCTCGCGCAAGAGATCGAGCGCGTGCCAGTGGGTCGTGGCGCGCCGGCCGTCCAGGAGCCCGACCTTGCCGAGCAGCAACGCGCCGGTGCAGACCGACGTGAGCGTCGGAACGACGGCGCCGCGCGCCGCGATCCAGTCGAGGACCGGCGGGCGTTCGAGAAGCCGGCGCGTCCCCCACCCGCCCGGAACGACCAGCAGGTCGAGCGGCGGGCACTCGGTGAGCGTGCAATCGGGGAGCACGCGCAAGCCGCCGGTCGCGACGACGACGTCGCCGGTCTCGGCGACGAGCCGCACTTCGAAAGGCGACGGCTCCTCGCGGCGCCGCGCCTCGTCGAGCCGTGTCACCGAGAACACCTCGAACGGTCCACAGAAGTCGAGGACCTCGACGTCCGGGAAGACGACGATGCCGACCCTCGTGCGGTCCATGGCTCAGGCCCGCGAACCGGCGGCGCGGCCCCCGGCGCCGAAGGCGCGAACCATTTCCACGATCTCGGGCGCCACCTTCTCGGGTGACCCGGCGTCGAACGGCGGGTCCGGATCGTATTCGATACCGAGCTGCACGGCGCGCGCGAAGTCGTCCCCGACGATACGCTGCGCGAGCCTGAGCGCCATGTCGATGCCGGCGGAGACCCCGGCGGCCGTGACGATCTTGCCGCTCTCGACCGACCGCGCCTTCACGGGCTCCGCGCCGTACTCGCGAAGCACCTCGAGCGACGCCCAGTGCGTCGTTGCGCGGCGCCCGCGCAGCAAACCGGCGGCGGCGAGGATCAACGCCCCGGTGCACACCGATGTCGTCCACGTCGTGCGCTCGTGGATGCGGCGCAACCACTCGAGCGTCGCCGTATGGCGCTGCACGTTGACGTCCCCCGGGCCGCCCGGAACCAGCACGAGGTCGGCGGCCTCCACGTCGGCGACGGCCGCCGTCGCTTCGATCCCGAGAAAGCCGGTGTCGCTCGTGACGATGCCGGCACGCGATGCCACGAATGCGAGCTCGGCGCCGGGCAGCCGCGACAGCACCTCGTAGGGCCCAATCGCGTCGAGCGCCGTGAACCCCTCGTACAGCAGGATGGCGATCTTCATCCTCGTTCCTCCCTTTCTTCAATGAAGCGTGGCGCGGAAGCGATGGCGATACGCCGCCGGCGGCACCCGCACCGTCCGCAGGAACGCTCGCCGCATCGACTCGGCGGTACCGAAGCCGCACGCGCTCGCGATCGAGTCGACGCCGTGCATCGACTCCTCGAGCCGGCGACGCGCGGCCTCGACGCGCACCGACTCGACGAAACGCGCCGGAGTCATGCCGACTTCGCGCGTGAAGACACGGGCGAAGTTCCGCGGGCTCATGGCGACGCGGAGGGCGAGGGCCGGCACCGAGAGATCGGCGTCGGGGTGGTCGCCGATCCAGACCTGCAGGTCGCGCAGCGGCTCCCGATCGGCGACCTGCGCGGCGAGCTGCGCGCTGAACTGCGACTGCCCGCCGGGTCGGCGCAGGAACATCACGAGCTGACGCGCCACCTCGAGCGCGAGCCCGCGCCCGTGGTCGTCCTCGACCAGATGGAGCGCGAGGTCCATGCCCGCCGTCACGCCGGCCGAGGTATAGACGCGTCCGTCGCGCACGAAGATCGGGTCGGGCGCGACCGTGACCCGCGGGTACTGCTTGGCGAGGGTGGCGCACCACGCCCAATGCGTCGTCGCGCGCCGGCCGTCGAGGAGACCCGCCTCGGCCAGCACGAAGCTCCCGCTGCAGACCGACCCGTAGCGGCGCGCGCGGGGAGCGAAGGCGCGGAGCCAGCGCAGGAGATCCGGGTCGCGGACGGCTGCGGCCGTACCGCGGCCGCCGGCGACGAGGAGCGTATCGACGCCCATCCGCACCGCCCGGATCGAGCGCGTCGCGACGATCCGCATGCCCGAGGAGCACGTGAGCGCGCCGGCACGGCGGGCGACCACCTCGACCTCGTACGCCGGAGCCCCGCCGCCGCCGCACTCGGCCAGCAGGCGGGAAGCGCACCCGAACACCTCGAGCGGACCGGTGACGTCGAGGATCTGCACGTCCGGGAAGGCGACCATGACGATGCGGCGCGTGGCCGGATACCGTGACATGCGCCGAGACTCGGCCATTCCCGCTTTGGCCGCAAGGTCATTGACCCAACGAATCCTGCCAATCCATGCGGCCGCGATCCCGCGGCGCGCCGGCGGGAGATCAGCGACGGGACGGCCGGGCGCGCCGCTTCGGCGCCCGCGCCGCGTTCACGCACTCCCCGAACGCGCGCCGCCAGTTCGTGACCGTGCCGAGCTGCTGGATGTACGACTCCAGGCCGACGAGCGCGCGCACCAGGAACACGCGGTGCCCCGGCGCCTTGAAGATTCGGTGCTCGACCGCGATCTGCGCGACCTCCATCGCGCGCTCGAGCGATTGGTACCGCTTCGGATCGTAGTCCGCGTCGACGAGCGCGGGCTCGAACACGATGCGCATGATGCGGATCATCGCCGCCGGGTCGTCGGTGGGGTCGAGGAATCCGAGGCGCACGAAGCACTCGCCCATCGCCGCCGCGTCATCGGCGAGGAGCGCCACGGCGAGGTCGAGGTACGCGCGCCGGATCGGCTCCTCGAAGACGCGCACGCTGCCGAGATCGAGCATGCAGAGCCGTGGATGGTGGGTGACCATGTAGTTCCCGGGATGCGGATCGGTGTGGAGGATCCCGAACTCGAACACCTGGCGCCACAGCACACGGAAGTACTTGAGCGCGACCCAGTCCTTGAGGCTCTGGTCGACCCCCGGCGCCAGGATGTCGGCGAGGGGATAGCCTTCGATCGCCTCCATCGTCAGCACGCGGCGCGACGAGAACTCCGGGACCGGCCGCGGAATCGCCACCTCCGGATCGTCGGCGAAGAGCGCGCGGAAACGCACCAGGTTCTTCGCCTCGTTCACGTAGTCGAGCTCCTCGCGCAGCCGGTCTTCCAGCTCGCGCGCGACCTCGGTCGCGTCGATCTTCTGCTTCATCACGTCGCGCCCGATGCGCACGAGGGTCGCGATGAGGGTCCGGATGTTCTTCAGGTCCTGGACGACCGTGTCCTCGACGCCCGGATACTGGATCTTCACCACCACCGCCTCGCCACTCGGAAGCCGCGCGCGGTGCACCTGACCGAGGGACGCCGCCGCGAACGCCTCCGGCTCGAACTCGGCGAAGAGCTTCTCCGGCGGTCTGCCGAGCTCGCGCACCACCTGCGCGCGAATGACGGCGGCGTCCATCGGCGGGACCGACGACTGAACCGTCGAGAGCACGGCGAGCGCCTCCGCCGGCAGGAGATCGTTCCGCATGCTCAACATCTGCACGAGCTTCATGAAGGCGCCCTTGAGCTCGGTCGATCCTTCGACGATGCGGACGGCGTTCCGGACGTGCGCGTCGAGGAGATCGCGCTCCGTGCGCTCCGACGATTGGAACGGACGCTTCAACGCCTGCCAGAGGTAGCTCCCCCCGACCGAAGTCGTGAGGCTCCCGACCTTGAGCACGCGGCGCGCGCGTCCCGTCGTGAGCGCGGGGCCGCGCCCGCCCGCCGGCGCGGCGCGCTTCCGAGGGCGTGGAGCATCCGGCGGCGGCTGCGGCGCGCGCGGGCTCATGCGATCCGATTGATGCGGCTCGCGGCGACGCCGGCTCCGAACCCGTTGTCGACGTTCACGACCGTGACGCCGGCGGCGCAGCTGTTCATCATCGCGAGGAGCGCGGCCAGCCCCCCGAAGCTCGCACCGTAGCCGACGCTGGTCGGCACCGCGATCACGGGACGCTCCACGAGCCCGCCGACGACGCTCGGCAGAGCGCCCTCCATGCCGGCCACGACGACCGTGACGCGGGCGGCGCGCAGCCGCTCGCCGTGCGCAAGCAGGCGGTGAAGGCCCGCGACGCCGACGTCGTAGACCCGCTCGACGCGGTTCCCCATGAGCTCCGCGGTGCAGGCCGCCTCTTCGGCGACCGGGAGATCGGCGGTGCCCGCCGAGGCCACCACGATCGTCCCCCTCTCCTCCACCGCGGCGGGCGACGCCACGCGCACCGCGAGGCGCGCGTCGGCGTGGTACGCGAAGCCCGGGAGTCGCGCCGCGAGCGCGGCCGCGCGCTCGGCGTCGAGGCGGGTCACGATGGCGCTTTGACCCGCGTCCGCGAGCCGCGCCGCGATCGCGACGATCTGCTCGAGCGTCTTGCCCTCGCCGAAGACGACCTCCGGCATGCCGGTGCGGAGCTCGCGGTGCAGATCGGGCTTCGCGAAGTCGAGATCAGCAAACGGCAGGTCGCGCAACGCCGCGACGGCGCCGGCCACCGTCTCCTCCCCGCGCCGTACTCGCGTCAACAGCTCTTCGAGGCCGCGGAGGTTCACGATCGGGGAAGCTAACCCGCGGCGATCGGGTGCACAATGACCTCGCGCACCGCGCGCGCGTCGGCGCGCGTTACCTCGATCGTCACGCGCGCGAGCTTCACCCGCACGCCCGCGCGCGGCACGCGCCCGAGGTGCGTGACGACGAGCCCCGCGATCGTCTCGTAGTCGCCGGTGGGCAGGCGCCACGGGAAGATCTCGTTCAGCCGGTCGACCTCCATCGCGCCCTCGACGCGCGCCGTGCCGTCGCTACGCGGCTCGAAGAGGATCTCGCGCTCGTCGTACTCGTCCTCGATCTCCCCGACGATCTCCTCGAGCAGGTCCTCGACGGTGACGATTCCGATCGTCCCGCCGTGCTCGTCGACGACGACCGCCATGTTGATGCCGCGCCGTTGCATGAGGCGCAGCTGTTGGTGCGCGAGCCGGTTCTCGGGCACGTAGAGCGGCGGCCGCATGATCGCGCGCACCGGCTCGCCGAGCCGCGTCTCGCCGAGGAGGTCGAAGGCATGGACGACCCCGATGATGTTGTACATGCGCTGATGGAAGACCGGCACGCGCGAGACCTTCTCGCGCGCCGCGAGCGCGAGGGCCTCCTCGATTGGCGCGTCGTCGCGAACCGCGTAGATGTGGATGAGCGGAACCATGACTTCGTGCACGCGGGTCTCGCGGAACTGGAAGATACGGCGGATGACCTGCGGCGACGAGAGCGGGACCTCCTCGCCGGGACGCTCGCGACGCAGGAGATCCGACAACACCTGGCCGAGCGTGGGAATCCAGCGGTCGTCGCGCCCGCCGGTCACGACCACCGCGCCCGACTCTATCCACCGCAGCGGCGTGCAGGCGAGCGCGAGCGTGCGATGCGCGAACGTCCGGATCGGCGCGGGCAGCACCCGGCGCTGCGCTTGCGCGAGCGCGCGCGGCAGGAGATCGGCCACCAGGACCGCGACCGGAGCGGCGACCAGCACGGGCAGCGCGACGACGCTCATGCCGTCGGTCGAGACGAGGAGTGCCAGGCCGCTCGCGCCGGCGGCGACCACCGCGGCCACCGCCGCGCCGGCCTCGAGGCTCGCCGCGGTCCGCGGAGCGAGCGGCGCGTAGAGCGCCGCCGAGCCGCCGGCCGCGATCGCGCGCAAGCCGAGCGCGAGAAGCGCTACCGCGAGGAGGACGACGACCATCGCTGCACGCGCACCAGGGCCACGGCCGGACCGTCGAGCTCCTCGACCGTCATGCGGCAACCGTCCATGTCCACCGACTCGCCGACTGCCGGCACCCTCCCCATGCGGTCCATCACCATGCCCGCGATCGTCGTCCCGTCCTCGGACGGCGGGAGCGCGAGCTTCAAGCGAGCATTCAGCTCCTCGACCGAGACGCGGCCGCTCACCAGGAACGTCCCGGGCCCACGCCGCCGAATCGCCGGCTCCTCGTTCTCGTCGAGCTCGTCGCGCATCTCGCCGAAGAGCTCCTCGAGCAGGTCCTCCATCGTGACGAGGCCGACGAGGCTACCGTACTCGTCGAGGACGAGCGCGATGTGGACCTTGCGGGCGCGGAACTCGCGGAAGAGCTCGCCGACCGGCTTCTCGGCCTGCACGACATAGGGCTGGCGGAGCAGCGGCCCGATGCCGTCGGCGCCGAGGGCCACGCCGAGGACGTCCTTCACGTAGAGGAAGCCGACGACGTCCTCTTTCTCGCCGCGATGAACGGGCAGGCGCGAAAAACCGTACGCGCGCATCACGGTGAGCAGGTCAGCGGGCGCGATGTCGGCCGGCACCGACACGATATCGCGGCGCGGAGTGAGCACGTGGCGCACCGAGCGCTCCCCGAACCTGACCGCCTTGGCGACGAGCGCCCGCTCGGCATCGACCAGCTCCGATTCGCTCTCGCGGCTGAGCGCGGCCATCTCCTCGGGCGCGAAGACGTTGTCACCCGACGGCGCCTCGCCGAGAAAGCCGTGTGCGAGCGCGCGCCCGACCGTCTTGAGCGCGGCGGCGAGCCCCCGGAGCGGCGCCAGCATCCACCCGAGCGCCGGGCCGATCGTAGCGTGGCCGCGCGCGAGCCGCCGCTTGGCGATGCCCGCCGCCGCGCCGCGGAGCACGAGGATCGCGATCGCCGTAGCGACGACGACCGCGACACCGCCGCGCAGACCGTCGTACCGATATCCCGCCGACGCGCCGAGCGCCGCCGCCGTGACCAGTGCGAGCTCGCGGCCGAGCGCGAGCGCGATGACGAGCCGGCGCGGATGGCGGTGCAGCTCGTAGAAGAGCTCGCCGAGCTGGCGCGGGCCCGCGGCGGTGCGCGCCACGTCGCGCGCCGCCGCGAGCGTCGCCTCGGCGCCGGCGAGAAGCGTCCACGCCAGGAGCGCCAGCGCGAAGGGACCCAGCACGGTCCACTCCGACGCCGACGACAGATGCGCGAGTACGTCGCTCACGGCCGGAAGTGTTCGTGGCCCGGAGCGCCCGAGAGCGCGAGCGGCCGCCCGGCGGCGTCGACGACCGCGACGCCGCTGCCGGCCGCGACCGTACCGATGCGGGTGATCGCGACGCCGAGCCGGAGCCGTGCGAGCGCGGCGCGCTTCCGCGGCGATGCCGTGAAGAGCAGCTCGTAGTCCTCGCCGCCCGTGAGCGCGAGCTGCCGAGCGGCCGCGGGCGCGAGCCCGGCGAGGCAGCGGGCGAGCGGCAGGCGCTCCGCCTCGAACGCCAAGTGCCGGCGGCTCGCGCGCGCGAGCCGTTCGGCATCGATCGCGAGGCCGTCGCTGACGTCCATCATCGCCGTCGCAATGCCGCCCGCCGCGAGCGCTTCCCCGGCCCGCAAGCGCGCGACCGGTCGACGCCACCGCCGTCGTGCGGTCTCACCCGCGGAAACACTACGGGCGCCCAGGAGCAGGCGCAACCCGAAGGCCGCGCCGCCGAGCGCCCCCGTCACCCAGACGTCGTCGCCGACACGCGCCCCACTCCGCAGGGCCGGCCGCGCCGGCGCCTCGCCGAGAACGCTCACCGTGAGCGAGAGCTCCCGCGCCTTCGCGAGATTGCCGCCCGCGAGCGCCGCGCCCGCGCGCCTCGCCGCCGCATGGACGCCGCGCACCACGCCGCGGAGCTCCGCGACCGGCCACGACGGCGGCGCCGCGAGCGCGAGCAGCACCGCCCGCACCCTCCCCCCCATCGCCGCCACGTCGCTCGCCGCGACATGGAACCCCCGCCACCCGAGCTCCCACGCCGAAAGCCAGGAACGCCGGAAGTGCACGTGCTCGACGAGCGCATCGGTGGTCAGCAGGAGCGGATGGCGCGATCTCGCGACGACCGCCGCATCGTCCCCCGGCCCGACGGCAACACCATGCACCGGCCGAACGAGCCGCGAGATCTCTTCGAGTAGCGCGACCTCACCAACGTCGCGCAAGCGGCGCGACTTCTTCCTCAAAAGGAATCGGCAACCCCGGCCGGTCGTTCAAAAAGGGTCAGATGCAAGGCGCGAGGGAGCGAGCGCGGAGGCGTAGCGGAGCTACGCCGCACAAGCGAGTCGACCACCCTCACGGGTGCAAGCGAGCAACGCAGCAGATGGCCCTTTTTCAACGACCGGCCTCAGCCGAACATTTCCTTGACTTTGTCGAAGAATCCCCGCGACATCGGATGCACCTCCTGCCCCGAGCTCTTCGCGAACTCCTCGAGCAGCTCCTGCTGGCGCTTGGTGAGCTTGCGCGGCGTCTCGACCACGACGCGCACGACGTGGTCGCCCCGTCCGTAGCCGCGGAGATCGGCGATGCCCTTGCCCTTCAGCCGGAAGAGCGCACCCGATTGCGTGCCGGGCGGGATGCGCATCTTGTGCTTGCCGTCGATCGTCGGCACCTCGATGTCGGCGCCGAGCGCGGCCTGCGGAAAGCTGAGCGGGATGTCGCAGATGACGTCGCTGTCCTCGCGCCGGAAGAGCGCGTGCTCGCGGACGCGGATCACGACGTAGAGATCGCCCGACGGTCCACCGCCACCGCCCGCTTCACCCTCGCCGCGGAGCTTCAGCCGGGAGCCGGTATCGACGCCGGGCGGGATCTTCACGCTGAGGTTCTGCGTCCGGCGCACCGCACCCTGCCCCTGGCACTTCGGACACGGCTCGCCGATGACGCTGCCCTGCCCGCTGCACTGGCCGCACGTCTTCGCGATGCTGAAGAAACCTTGCTGGAACCTGACCTGGCCCGACCCACGGCACGCCTGGCAGGTCTTCGGCTTGGTGCCGGGCTTGGCGCCCTGGCCGTCACAGGTCTCGCACGTCGCCATCCGCGGGACGGTGATCGTCTTCTCGCAGCCGAAGGCGGCTTCCTCGAAGGCGAGGTCGAGATTGTAACGGAGGTCGTCGCCGCGCCGCGCGCGGCTCCGGCCCCGGCCGTTGCCGCGCGCCTGGCCGAAGAAGTCGCCGAAGATGCCGCTGAAGATATCCTCGAAGCCGGCGCCGAAGTCGAATCCGCCGCCGGGACCCTCGAACGCGGCCGCGCCGAACCGGTCGTACTGCGCGCGCTTCTCGGGATCGGAGAGGATCTGGTAGGCGGCCGAGCACTCTTTGAAGCGCTCCTCCGCCTCCTTGTCCCCCGGGTTGCGATCGGGGTGGTACTTGAGCGCCTGCTTGCGGTAGGCCCGCTTGATGTCCTCGTCGCCCGCGTCCCGGGAGACCTCGAGCACCTCGTAGAAGTCGCGTCGCGCGGCGGGCATCAGGCGGCGTTATAGCGGAAGCGGCCGAACCGTCTACTCCTTGACCTCTTCGAAATCGGCGTCGACCGCGTCGTCCCGACCCGGCTGCGTCCCGGCGCCCTCGCCGCCCGCGCTCGTCCCGTCGCCGCCGCCGGCCGCGCCCTGCTGCGACGCCTTGGCGTACATCGCCTCGGCGAACTTGTGGGCGGCCTGCTCGAGCGCCGTCCGGGCCGACTGCATCTGGCCGGAGTCGCCACCCTCCAGCGCCTTCTTCGCGCTGTCGACCGCCGACTGCAGCGCGCCCTTCGCGGCCGCATCGACGTCGGCCGGTGCGTCCGCGATCGACTTCTCGGCGCGATACACCACCTGATCGAGCTGGATGCGCGCCTCGACCTCCTCGCGCCGCTTCTTGTCCTCGGCGGCGTTCGCTTCTGCTTCCTTCACCATCTTCTTGATCTCGTCCTCGGAGAGACCGCTCGACGCCGTGATCTGGATCGACTGCTCCTTGCCCGTGCCGAGGTCCTTGGCGTGGACGTGGACGATGCCGTTCGCGTCGATGTCGAAGGTGACCTCGACCTGCGGCATGCCGCGCGGCGCCGGCGGGATCCCGACGAGATCGAACTGGCCGAGCAGCTTGTTGTTGGCCGCCATCTCGCGCTCGCCCTGGAAGACCCGGATCGTGACCGCGTTCTGATTGTCCTGCGCCGTCGAGAAGACCTGGCTCTTCTTGGTCGGGATCGTGGTGTTCTTCTCGATGAGCTTGGTGAACACGCCGCCCAGGGTCTCGATGCCGAGCGAGAGCGGGGTCACGTCGAGGAGCAGGACGTCCTTCACCTCGCCCTTCAGCACCGCGCCCTGGATGCCGGCGCCGATCGCGACCACCTCGTCGGGGTTCACGCCCCTGTGCGGGTCCTTCCCGAAGAGCTTCTTCACGCGCTCCTGCACCGCCGGCATGCGGATCATGCCGCCGACGAGGATCACCTCGTCGATGTCCTTCACGCCGAGCCCGGCGTCGCGGAGCGCGGTCGTGCACGGCCCCTCGAGGCGATCGAGCAGATCCGCGACCAGCACCTCCAGCTTGGCGCGGCTGAGCTTCATGTTGAGGTGCTTCGGACCCGTCTGGTCGGCGGTGACGAACGGCAGGTTGATGTCCGTCTCCATCGCCGTCGAGAGCTCGCACTTCGCCTTCTCGGCGGCTTCCTTCAGACGCTGGAGCGCCATGCGGTCGTTGCGCAGGTCGATCCCCTGATCCTTCTTGAACTCGTCGGCCAGGTAATCGATGATGCGCTGGTCGAAGTCCTCGCCGCCGAGGAAGGTATCGCCGTTGGTCGCCTTCACCTCGAAGACGCCGTCGCCGAGTTCCAGGATCGATACGTCGAACGTGCCGCCGCCGAGGTCGAAGACCGCGATCTTCTCGTCTTTCTTCTTGTCGAGGCCGTAGGCGAGCGCGGCCGCGGTCGGCTCGTTGATGATGCGGAGCACGTTCAAGCCGGCGATGCGACCGGCGTCCTTGGTGGCCTGGCGCTGGCTGTCGTTGAAGTAGGCCGGGACCGTGACAACGGCCTCGCTGACCGGCTCGCCGAGATGGTCCTCGGCGGTCTGCTTCATCTTCTGGAGGATGAAGGCGGAGATCTCCGCGGGGCTGTACTTCTTGCCGCGAATCTCGACCCAGGCGTCGCCGTTGTCGGCCTTGACGATCTTGTAGGGGGAGATCTTGAGGGCCTTCTGGACCTCCGGGTCCTCGAAGCGGCGGCCGATGAGGCGCTTCACCGCGAAGATGGTGTTTTCCGGGTTCGTGATGGCCTGCCGGCGCGCGATCTGGCCGACGAGACGCTCACCGCCCTCCGTGAACGCCACCGTCGACGGCGTGATGCGACTGCCTTCGGCGTTGGTGATCACGACGGGGTCGCCCGCCTCGACGATCGCGACGCAGGAATTGGTGGTACCGAGATCTATGCCGATGACTTTCGCCATTATCGTGGCTCCTTTGTGAGGCCCTCGTTAAGCATCCTTCGCATCCTTGGCAACGTTCTCGCCGCGCTCGGGCCCGCCGCCGTCGGCGGCGCGGGCGGGGCCCTTGCCGACCGTGACGAGCGCGGGCCGCAGCAAGCGATCGTGCAGGACGTAACCGCGCAGATGCTCGTCGATGACGGTGTTCGGCGGGTGCTCGCTCTCGACGTGGCTGATCGCCTCGTGGAGGTTCGGATCGAATGTCGCGCCGCGGGCCGACACCACCTTCACCCCGTGGCGCTCGAAGACCTCGTCGAAGCCGCGCAACACCATCTGGACGCCGGCGACGATCGGATCGTCGCTCCCGGCGTGCGCGAGCGCGCGATGCAGGTTGTCGATCACGGGCAGCAGGTCTCGGAGGAGGTGCTCGGAGCCGAAACGCAGCGCGTCCTGCTTTTCGCGCGCCGCGCGGCGCTTGAAGTTCTCGAGATCGGCCTGCGTCCGCAGCCAGCGATCCTTGACCTCGCAGAGCTCGGCTCGGAGCTGGAGGCGCTCCTGCTCCTCGAGGGTCGCCTCACGGGTGCCCTCCCCGGATTCCGCCGGATCATCGTCGGCGCCGCTGCCGTTCGACGTCTCGGCGCTCTTCGGGCGCGTCGCGTCCTCGTCCGACATCCGTCTACAGCCCCCTTCTGATTGGATTCGTTGCGGAAATCCTGAAGACCCGCGCGAACCTAAGGCCGATTCGCGCGCTGTCAACCAACCGAGCGCGAGATTTGCGAGTCGCGATGGCGACCGCTACTACAGGAAGCGGTGCCCGCCTCGATCATCCCGCCCGAGGAGATCGTGACCCCGGCGGTCGTCGTCCGCACCCGCGCCTTCGGCGAGTCCGACAAGATCGTGACCTTCCTCACCCGCGATCGAGGCAAGATCGCCGGGATCGCCAAGGGAGCCCGGCGCTCGAAGCGACGCTTCGTGAACGTGCTCGAGCCCTTCACCCACGTCGACGTCACCCTCCGCCTCCGACCGCACCGCGACCTGGCGTTCGTGAGCGCGTGCGTGCTGCGCGACGCGCCGATCGCCCTCGCGCGCGACCTCGTGAAGTTCGCCTATGGGAGCTACGTGCTCGAGCTCGCCGACCGCATGGTCCGCGAGCACGAAGCCGGTCCCGAGACCTACGAGCTCGTCCGCGACGTGATCGCCCTCCTCGAGCAGGGCGATGCGGAGCCCGGCGTGCTGCGCGCCTTCGAGCTGCATCTCCTGCGGCTCACCGGCTACGAGCCCGAGCTCGACCGTTGCCGCCGCTGCGGCACGCCGGCCGGGTCGGAGACGATGATGTACGTACACCCGGCGCGCGGCGGCGTGCTCTGCGTCCGCTGCCGCGGCGAGGGACGCGCGTACCAGGCGTCGCCGCCGGTACTGGAGCGCCTGATCGCGTTTCAGCGCACCGCGTTCAGCGACCGCGCCGGGGAGCACTTCCGGCTCGCCCCGGGCATGGCAGCCGAGGCCCGGGCTCTCGTCCGCTGTTTCTTCGCAGCGAACCTCACCGCCCCGCTCGCGTCCGAGAAGCTCCTCGAATCCCTCTGACACACGGCGGCCGCGCACGCGGCGGCCGCGCACGCTTGACGACGGAGGGCGCGCCGAGCTAACGACCGCCATCCGCTCCCCCACCGGAGGTGCCGTATGCGGCGCTCATCATCGACGCCCTGGAAGCTCTGCACCCGCGTCGCCGCGACTGCCGTCGCGGTCACCTGCGCCGCCATCCTTCACGGCGCCGGCTCCTGGGAGGCCGCCAGAGCCCAGAGCGGTCCAGGGCTCGATCACTTCACCTGCTACCAGGCGAAGCCGTCGAAGGGGTTCCCGAACTTCGCACCGCTCGGGGGCTTGCCGCTCGTCGACGGGCTCGGCGGCGCGCTCGTCGACGTCAAGAAGCCGCGCGCGCTCTGCAACCCCAGCAACGTGAACGGCCAGGATCCGAGCGCCCCCACCCACGACGAGCACCTCGCGAGCTACCAGATCAAGCGCTCCGCAGGGCAGCCGAAGTTCGCCAGGCTCAGGAATCAGACCGTGGTGGACGCGTTCGGCACGCTGACCCTCGACGTCAAGAAGCCGGTGCGTCTCATGGTCCCGAGCGCGAAAATGGTCCTCGCGCCACCCCCGCCGCTGGCGGCGCCGGTTACCGATCACTTCACGTGCTACGCGGTGAGCATCAGCCGCGGCGCGCCGAAGTTCACGCCGATCCAGAACATCCAGGCGATCGACCAGTTCGGAAACCTCACCGTGGGCGCGAAGAAGCCGACGGCGCTCTGTCTCGCAACCGACAAGAACGGCGAGGAACCGGGCGCCGAGACCCACCCCGACCACCTCATGTGCTACCAGATCAGGCGCGGCTCTTCCTTCACGCCGGTCCTCCAAACCTACGTCGACAACCAGTTCGGCCTCGAGACACTCGACGTGACGAAGCCGGCCGAGCTCTGCGTGCCCGCGCTCCTGAACCCGGTCCCGACGCCGACGCCGACGCCGAGCGCGACGCCCGATCCGACCAGCACCGCGACCGCGACGACGACCCCGACGGCGACGTTCACCGCCACGCCAACCGCGACCGCGACCCCGACCGCAACGTCCACCGCCACGCCGACCGTAACCGCGACCCCGACCGGCACGACCCCGACCCCGACGCTGAGCGCGACCCCGACGCCGACGCTGAGCGCGACCCCGACGCCGACCGTCACCGCGACCGCAACCGCGACGCCGACCGCGACGGAAACGCCGACGCCCACCGCGACCGCGACGGCGACGGCGACGGCGACGATCACGGCGACCCCGACCGCCACCCTCACGCCGACTCCCACGCCCACGCCGCTCAGCCGCACGTGCACGATCGGCGGTCCATCGAGCCTCGTCGGACTGCAGTTCAAGGGCGTCCCGCTCTTCGGCAACCTGCGCCTCACCGGCGCCCTGACCGGCTCGCAGACGATGCAGCTCCAGTCGGCGGACGGCAACGGCGTCCGCCAGATCACCGTCCCGGCGAGTTCCATCGTGTTCAACCCGATCGTGATCACTCCGCCGATCGGGTCCCCGATCCGCCTCTGCGTCTCGCCGACCGGGCCCGACGGCGCGGGCACGATCGACTGCGACGGCGGCGAGCCGAACGTCAACATCACGGCGCGGCAAGACCACAACACGAACAACGCGCCCGGCGGCAACGGCGGTCTGCCGCAGGATCCCGAGTGCGACGACACGCGCACGGCCCCGGACGGCAGCGTGTCCGCGGCGTGCCTGGAGTCCTCGGTCACCGGCTGCAACAGCAGCGATCCGCACATGGGCGTCTGCAACAGCCCGGTCGAGCACATCGAGAGCGGCACCTTCGCGAGCGGCAGCTTGCGGGTGGTCGAGTACCTGCGTCTGCGCCAGGTGAGCAACGTCGGCGGGGACGGCGTGCAGTGCACCGGCGACGACACCTACGCCGCGACGACCGACCTCACCGTCTTCCTCACGACCGGCGCGGCGCGCGGCACGATTTACGACGCCAAGAACTCCGCCAACAGCCTCCTCGACCACCAAGCAACCGGGTGCACGAACTGCACGACGCAAGTCACCGGAGCCCCGCGCGCCTGCAGCGCGATCGACGGTCCGAGCGGCAGCCTGACAGGTTTGAAGATCGGTGCCGGCTTCCCCGCCCTCGACCTCGATGCGACCGCCGGCGACGGCGCGGTGACCATCGAGGTGACCTGCCAGTAAGCACGACCGGCGGCGAGTTCGAGGGCGCGGCTCGTCCGTCAAATTGACCCTCCATGGGTGGGGTGATATCGACCCCCCTCTTGGAAACCCCCACCGATAGCGGCTCCGGCGGCCGGCGCGCCGTCACGATGGAGAAGATCGCGAGCCTCTGCAAACGCCGCGGCTTCGTCTTCCAATCGAGCGAGATCTACGGAGGTCTCGGCAGCTGCTGGGACTACGGTCCGCTCGGCGTCGAGCTGAAGCGCAACATCACCGAGGCCTGGTGGCGCGACATGATCACGTCGCGCGAGGACATGGTCGGCCTCGACGCGGCGATCCTGATGCACCCGCGCGTCTGGGAGGCGTCGGGGCACCTCGCCGGCTTCACCGACCCGCTCGTCGACTGCAAGAAGTGCAAGCAGCGCTTCCGCGCCGATCAGCTCTCCACGGAGCAGTGCCCCGAGTGCGGCGGCGAGCTCACCGAGGCCCGCAACTTCAACCTCATGTTCAAGACCTTCATGGGTCCGGTCGAGGACACGGCGAGCGTCGTCTACATGCGCCCCGAGACCGCGCAGGGCATCTTCGTCAACTTCCAGAACGTGCTGAACGCCTCGCGCCAGAAGATCCCATTCGGCATCGGCCAGATCGGCAAGTCCTTCCGGAACGAGATCACGCCCGGCAACTTCCTCTTCCGGACCCGCGAGTTCGAGCAGATGGAGATCGAGTTCTTCGTCAAGCCGGGCGAGGACGAGAAGTGGCACCAATACTGGAAACAGACGCGATTCGATTGGTACCTGAAGTACGGCATCGATCCGGCGCGGCTGCGCCTCCGGGAGCACGGCGCGGACGAGCTCGCGCACTACGCCAAGGGATGCGCGGACGTCGAGTACGAGTTCCCCTTCGGCTGGTCCGAGCTCGAGGGCATCGCGAACCGCAGCGACTTCGACCTGAAGCAGCACGCGGAGTTCAGCGGCAAGGACCTCTCGTTCTTCGACGAGGAGAGCCGCGAGCGCTTCGTCCCCTGCGTGATCGAGCCGTCGGCGGGGGTCGGTCGGCCGCTCCTCGCCTTCCTCGTCGACGCGTACGACGAGGAAGTCGTGCAAGACGAGACCCGCGTCGTCTTGCGTCTCGACCCGCGCCTCGCGCCCGTCAAAGCCGCCGTCTTCCCGCTCATGCGCAAGGAAGGCCAGCCCGAGAAGGCGCTCGCCATCCGCGACCTGCTGAAGCAGCACTTCGCCGTCACCTACGACCAGGCCGGCGCGATCGGCCGGCGCTACCGGCGGCAAGACGAGATCGGCACGCCGTTCGGCATCACCGTCGACCACGAGACCATGCAGAACGACACGGTGACGGTGCGCGAACGCGATTCCATGCAGCAAGTGCGCATGCCCGTCGATCGCCTGGTCGACGAGCTGCGCGCGCGCGTGGCCGCCGGTCGCGCGGGCGTCGTAGCCACAACGCTCTGAAACGAGCACACGAACGCGCGTGCCGCATGCCCCGACGCGCGGCGCGCCCCAGATCGAAACGGAGTTCCTCGACATGGCCAAGAGTTCCCGCGGCAAGAGCAAGACGAAGAGCACGAAGCGGCCCGCGAAGAAGGTCGTCGCGAAGCGCGCGGCCGTGAAGACGCGCGCCGGGGCGAGGTCGAAGGCCGGGAAGGCCGCGAGTGCCGGGCGCGGAAAGAAATACGTCTACGCGTTCGGGGGCGGCCGCGCCGACGGCAAGGCCGAGATGAAGAACCTCCTCGGCGGCAAGGGCGCGAACCTCGCCGAGATGGCGGGCATGGGTCTGCCGGTGCCCCCGGGCTTCACGATCTCGACCGACGTCTGCGCCTACTACTACGACAACCGCCGCGCCTACCCGGCGGAGTTGAAGAAGCAGGTCGCGGAGCACCTCGCGCGTGTCGAGAGTCTGGTCGGCCGGAAGTTCGGCGATGCAACCAAGCCGCTCCTGGTTTCGGTGCGCTCGGGCGCGCGCGCGTCGATGCCGGGCATGATGGACACGGTGCTCAACCTCGGCCTCAACGACGAAACCGTCCGGGGCCTGATCACGGGTTCGAACAACGAGCGCTTCGCCTGGGACTCGTACCGCCGCTTCGTGCAGATGTACGGCGACGTCGTCCTCGGACTCAAGCCCGAGGACAAGCTCGAAGCCGATCCCTTCGAGGTCGTGCTCGAGCACAAGAAGCACGCGCGCGGCGTGAAGCTGGACACCGAGCTCACCGCCGACGACCTCCGCGAGCTCGTCCACGAGTTCAAGGCACTCATCAAGCGCAAGCTCGGCGTCGACTTCCCGAGCGACCCGCACGCCCAGCTGTGGGGCGCGATCGGCGCCGTGTTCGGCTCGTGGCAGAACGCCCGCGCCATCACCTACCGGAAGCTCTACGGCATCCCCGACGAATGGGGCACGGCCGTGAACGTCCAGGCGATGGTGTTCGGCAACCTCGGCGACGACTGCGCGACCGGCGTCGGCTTCTCGCGCGACCCCGCGACCGGCGAGCGCCAGTTCTACGGCGACTTCCTGGTGAACGCGCAGGGCGAGGACGTCGTGGCCGGCATCCGGACCCCGCAGCCGCTCAGCAGGAAGGCCGCGATCGACGACGCGCGGGCGCAGGGCATCGCCGAGGGCGACCGCTTGCCGTCGCTCGAGGAGGTCATGCCCGGCCTCTACAAGCAGCTCACGCAGATCGCCGCGCGGCTCGAAAAGCACTACCGGGACATGCAGGACATCGAGTTCACGATCGAGGGCGGCAAGCTCTACATGCTGCAGACGCGGAACGGAAAGCGCACCGCGCACGCCGCGATCAAGATCGCGGTCGACATGGTGAAGGAGAAGCTGATCGACCGCGACACCGCGCTCATGCGCGTCGAGGCGGGCTCGATCGACCAGCTCCTGCACCCCGGCCTCGATCCCCGGGCGGAGAAGCGGCTCATCGCCAAGGGCGTCGCCGCCTCCCCGGGCGCCGCCGCCGGCGAGGTCGTCTTCAGCGCCGACGACGCCGAGGCCGCGGCCGGCGAAGGCAAGACGGTGATCCTGGTGCGCGTCGAGACGTCGCCCGAGGACATCCACGGCATGAACGTCGCCGAGGGCATCCTGACCGCGCGCGGCGGCAAGGCGTCGCATGCGGCGGTCGTCGCGCGCGGCATGGGCAAGACCTGCGTCGCTGGCTGCAGCGACCTCGAGATCCACTACGAGGGCGAGTACTTCCTCGCCAGGGACGGCGTGCGCGTCGGCCGCGGCGATTGGATCACCCTCGACGGCTCGACCGGCGAGGTCTTCCTCGGGAAGGTCGCGACCGTGCGCCCCGAGGGCGAGACCGGCGACTTCGCGACCCTCATGGGCTGGGCCGACAAGACCCGGACGCTCAAGGTGCGCACCAACGCCGACACGCCGAAGGACGCGAAGGTCGCCCGCCAGTTCGGCGCCGAAGGCATCGGCCTCTGCCGTACCGAGCACATGTTCTTCGACGCCGAGCGCATCGACGTGGTGCGCGAGATGATCCTCGCGACCGACCTCGCCGGCCGCGAGCGCGCGCTCCAGAAGCTCCTGCCGATACAACGCGGCGACTTCGAGGCGATCTTCCGCGAGATGCACGGGCTCCCGGTGACGATCCGGCTGCTCGACCCGCCGCTCCACGAGTTCCTGCCGCAGACCGATGCCGACACCGACGAGCTCGCCGCCAAGATCGGCGTCGACCCGGCCAAGATGCGGGCGCGCCGCGAGCAGCTGCACGAGATCAACCCGATGCTCGGCATGCGCGGGTGCCGGCTTGGCATCGTGTATCCCGAGATCTACCTCATGCAGGTGCGCGCCATCATGGAGGCGGCCTGCACGGTCGCCCGCGACGGCGTCAAGGTGGTCCCGGAGATCATGATCCCGCTCATCGGCCATGTGAACGAGCTCGCCCGGCTCCGCAGGGAGGCAAATGATCTCTGCCAGGCGGTCATCAAAACGGCCGGCCAGAAGGTCGCGTACACGATCGGCACCATGATCGAGGTGCCGCGCGCCGCGCTCACCGCCGACGAGGTCGCCCGCGAGGCCGAGTTCTTCTCGTTCGGCACCAACGACCTGACCCAGATGGGCTTCGGCCTCTCGCGCGACGACGCCGCCATGTTCCTCCCGCAGTACGTCGACAGCGGCATCCTCCCGGTCGACCCGTTCGCGAGCCTCGACCAGACCGGCATCGGTCAGCTGATGGAGATCGCCGTCCGCAAGGGCCGGAGCGTCCGCGCCAACTTGAAGATCGGGATCTGCGGCGAGCACGGCGGCGACCCGAGCTCGGTCGACTTCTGCCACCGCACCGGGCTCGACTACGTCTCGTGCTCGCCCTATCGCGTGCCGGTCGCGCGCCTCGCGGCCGCGCAGGCGGCGCTCGCGAGCAAGAAGAAGAAATGAGCGGAGCGGGTCGACGGGGCTCGACGGCGGGCGTGCGTGGCACGACGCGCGTTTACGGCATCCTCGGCGACCCGGTCGCGCACAGCCTCTCGCCGGCCATGCAGAACGCGGCCTTCGCCGCCGCCGCCATCGACGGCGTCTACGTCCCCTTCCCGGTTGCGCGCGACGACCTGGCGGCCACCGTGGGTGGCCTCTTCGCCGCCGGCGTCGCGGGGCTGAACGTGACGGTCCCGCACAAGGAGGCCGCCGCCCGCCTCTGCGTCGCCCTTCGTCCGCGTGCGCGCGCCTGCGGCGCCGCCAACACGCTGATCC
Source organism: Deltaproteobacteria bacterium (assembly GCA_020848745.1). Classification (NCBI taxonomy): domain Bacteria; kingdom Pseudomonadati; phylum Myxococcota; class Myxococcia; species Deltaproteobacteria bacterium. The sequence goes on from JADLHM010000134.1 coordinate 46,528, forward strand.
GTACGGCGCGCGGTTGGGTCGGCGACAACACCGACGGCGCGGGACTCCTGGCGTCGCTCGCCGAGCGCCGCTTCGACCCGCGCGGCAAGAACGTGCTCCTGATCGGCGCCGGAGGCTCGGCGCGGAGCGTCGCGCACGCGCTCACGCGCGCCGGGACCCGCCTCCTGATCGTCGCCAATCGCACACCGCAGCGCGCCGCCGACCTGGTCGCGACGCTCCGCCGGCGCGATGCCTACGCCGCCGACCTCCGCGTGCTCGCGAACCCGGAGGTGCTCGGCCGTCTGGATCTCCTCGTCGACTGCACGTCGCTAGGCCTCGGCTCCGGCGCGCCGCCGGCGATCCGCTTCGCCGACACCCGCCGCGACGTGCTGTGCTGCGACCTCACGTACGGGAAGACGTCGCGCTTCCTCGCCGCAGCCCGCCACGCCGGTCGGCGCGCCGTCGACGGCAGCGGCATGCTGCTGCACCAGGGGGCCCTCGCCTTCACCCTCTGGACCGGAAGGCCGGCGCCGGTCGGCATGATGCGGCGGGCGCTCCGCCGCGCGTCGCGTCGGTAGCTCCACGGGACCCGGCCTTCTTTCGCGGCCGTGCGACGACTCCGTCCCAAAGATTCTCGACGCTGCGCAGCACGCCGCGAACATGCTCGGCAATCTCCCGGCATGCTTCTTGTTGCAGTGTGTCGTCCAGGAGGGATCGATCATGACAACCCACAAGAAGACGCTGATCGGTCGCGTCCAAGAACAGGTCGAGAAGAGCGCCACAGCCGCCGAGGAGATCCACAAGGCGATCGCCGACCTTCCGCTGAAGATGCTCGAAGGGAGCCGGATGCTGCGGAAACCGGCCAAGCGGATGAGACGGGCGCAGGATCGCGCCATCGGCGCGCTGTACGAAATGATCCGCAAGGTGACGCACACGGTCGGGGAGTTCGCTTCGGAGCGGTTGGCAGCGACCAGGCGGGCGGCGGCGCACGCGGAGCGGGTCGTCAAGTCGGACCACGCGCACGCCGCCTGAGTGCTCCGGAGCCCTACAACGCCGCTCGCCGCCGGCGCGATCGCGCCGAGCGGACGAGCGGCGTCGAGTCTCAGCGCACGGCGCGTGCGCTGTCGCCGGGCGCGATCCCCAACCCGCTATTCGGACTCTTGCGGTCACCCCGGGGTTACATGTAACCAGGAATCGTATGCCCACGACATCGAGACGCCCTTCGCGAACATCGAAGTCCGCCACTTCGCGCGACAAGGTGCAAGCGCACCGCAGACGTCTGCGGGCGCAGGGTCTTCGACCCATCCAGATTTGGGTACCTGACGTGCGGTCGCCCAAGTTCGCCGCCCAAGCATCGCGCCAGTCACGCCTCGTCGCCGCCAGTTCGCACGCAGCCCAGGATCAAGCCTTCATCGATGCCGTATCGACCGGATCCAACGAGTGAACCGCGGAGAGATCTGGACTGCCGCCGGTGGCATGGATTACGCCGGAAAGCCGCGTCCCGTCGTCGTCGTCCAAGACGATCGATTCGGCGGAACCAACTCCATCACAATCTGCGCCTTCACGAGTGATCCGACCGACGCCCCCCTGTTTCGTATTGCCGTCGAGCCGAGCGAAACCAACGGCCTGAAGGCACCGTCGCGGCTCATGGTGGACAAGATCACCACGATGTCGAAGCACAAGCTCGCGACACGGGTCGGCAGGCTTGCAGACGACGACGTGCTCCGACTGAATCGTGCGGTGATGATCTTTCTCGGTCTCGCCGGCTGAGACGACTCTCGTCTAGCTAGATGCCGGCTCGCTTCTTGGCAGACAAGAGCGCCCTGGCGCGGCTACCGCATACCGGCGTCGACTAGCGCCTGTCGCCGCTGCTCCTCGCGGGGGATGTCGCCGGCTACGGCATCATCGAGCTCGAGCTGCTGTTCAGCGCGCGCAGCCATCGCGACTTCGTCCAGATCCAGACCGATCGGCACGCACTCCCGGTCGTCCACATGGAGCAGGCGGACTTCGACCGAGCCATCGGGATGATGGAACGGCTCGCGCGCCAGGGCAAGCATCGCGCCGCGAGCATCCCGGATCTGCTGACCGCTGCCGTAGCCGAGCGCGCCGGTCTCGTCGTGCTCCACCGTGATCGCGACTTCGACGTCATTGCTTCGGTGACGAAGCAACCCGTCGAGGGGATCGTGCCAGCCGGCACGGTACCCTGACCAGTTGATAGGGATCTTCAACCGATCTTAGCCGATCATCGAAGCGGATTGTCGCCCGTAGCACGCCGTGCTACGGTCTTTCCATGGCGACAGCAATCACCCAGCGAGAGCTTCGCAATGACAGCGGAAACATCATGCGCCGCCTCGACCAGGGTGAAACTTTCATCGTGACCCGCAACGGCACGCCTGTGGGAGAACTCACCCCGCACCGGCGTCATCGCTTCGTCGCGGCGGACGCCGTGGTCGCGATGTTCCGCAATGCTCCCGGCATCGATGTCGCCCGTTTCCGCGCGGATCTCGACGCCGTCGTTACACAGGGCATCGATCCTCGTGGCTGAGACTCGCCGCGCTCGCGGAATTCTCGACACCTCGGTCGTCATCGATCTGGAGCGCCTCGACCCGGAACAGTTGCCGCTCGAGATCGCCATCAGTGCGATCACCATGGCCGAACTTGCCGCAGGCCCCCATGCCACAGCGGACCCCGAAGAGAGATCGCGCCGTCAGGACCGGCTTCAGCGTGCGGAGGCGGTGTTCGATCCGCTGCCGTTCGACTCCGAGGCATCACGCGCCTACGGGCGCGTCTATTCGGCCGTCGTCGCCGCCGGACGCAAGGCGCGTGTCGCAAGAGCGCTCGATCTCCTGATTGCCGCCACGGCGTGTTCGGCGGGACTGCCGCTCTACACCCGCAATCCGGAGGACTTTCAGGCGCTGGCCGACCTCGTCGAAGTCATCCGCGTCTAAACCGCGGACGGACTGTGCTGGATCGAAGGGTCATGCTGGGTGCACCTGCCGTGCCTTCCACGCCAGCACTCTCGTCACGAGGGCATTGAGATAGCCGCGGTCCTTCCGTGTGAGTTTGGCACGCAGCGCGTTGGCGTCGCCGGTCTTCAGGAACTCCTCGACAGCACTCAATTCGGCGGCTGAAGGCTGGATGGTCACGCGCGCTTGTTTGCCGGGGAGCGTCGTGTGGATCGCCGTGAACTCGTCTGCTGTCCGTCCCATCTGCTCCAGTACGGCGTGGACCTTTGGCAGGCCCAGAAGCTTGGGGCGCTTGCGGGGTAGTGGCGGCTCGGATCGTCCGATCCTTGCCAAGTAGCCCGCGACCCTCGTGACGAGACCATTGACGGCAGTTCGGTTCGTCGTGCCGATCCGCTTCATCAGCACGCCCACGTTGCCGTCCTCGACGAATTGCTTCACCGCGTCGATCTCGTTCGGAGTGAAGCCGCACTGCTTCCGCAGCTCGCGTACGACGGCGCCGTTGCAACCAAGCAGGGTCTTCTCTGCCACGCCGACTCGTAGAGCATCGGCCGCGAGCTGAGGCCAGAGCCCGTCAGGGTGAATCACATCCGAACCGGTTGAGACGCCCTGCGTTGAGCGTCTCGAGGTCGTGACTGCCTCGCGCCTCTATGGCGTGCCGACCGCGGGCATGAGCAGCTCGCTGAAGCGCCCGAAGTCTTTGCGGTCGAAGGTGTAGACCCGCCGGATATCGTGGGCCAGCATGACGACGATGAGAGAAGGAGCGCGCGACAAGTCCCCGTTGCCGCAGCGCTCGTGAACTGTGCGTGAGCCGCGCGAACCGCACGTGAGCTGCGACGGACGGCGCGGTCTCGGCTACGAATCCGGCAGCAACGGAGCTGCCGGATGGTGGTCGAGAATCCCCCAACGATCGACGCCGAACTGAGCGCGGACTTCCTCCACGAGGTGTCCGACATCGGACGCTTGCGGGTGGGATGGTCGCATACGCGGGCGGCTCGTGGCGCGCCGGGGGTCGATCGGGTGACCGTGGCCCGGATCATCTCCCAGGCGGAGCAGGTGCTCGCGAGCCTCCAGCGACAGCTCCGCAGCGGGCGCTATCGGCCGCCGCCGCTCCGGCGCACGTTCATGCCCAAGGCCGACGGCACCTTCAGGGTGGTCGGCATCCCGACCGTCACCGATCGGATCGTGCAGGGTGCCGCGACGCTGGCGCTGCACGATCGCCTCGGGCCGAAGTTCTCCGATGCGAGCTTCGCCTATCGCCCACTGCTCGGCCCGAAGCGAGCGGCCGAGCAGCTCGCGACGTTGTTGCGACCGGGATCCTGGGCCGTCATCGCCGACGTCGAACGCTTCTTCGACGCCGTCGATCACGGGCGTCTCCTCGCGCTCGTGTCGGAGGCGGGGGTCGACGCGGCGGGCGTGAAACTGATCGAGGCCTGGTTGCGGGCGCCGGTCGAGGATGGGCAGTTTCGTCTGCAGCCCGTGAAGGGTCTGCCCCAGGGCGGGCCGATCTCGCCGATCCTGACCAATCTCTATCTCACCGGATTCGATCGCGCGCTCGAGCAGCGTGGGGACCCGCACGTGCGGTTCGCCGACGACTTCGTGATCGTCGCGCGCTCCGGGGAGCATGCGCGGGAGATCCTGACGTTCATCACCGATTGGCTCCGCCGCGAGCGCATGCTGGCGATCAAGGCAGCCAAGACCCTGTTTACTCCGGTCGAGCAGGGCTTCGTCTTCGTCGGGTTGCTCTTCACTGCGACGACGCGGACGTTGCCGGCGGAGAAGGCCGAGGGCTTCAAGACCCGGGTCGCGACCCTACTCACCGACCCGCCGACGCTCGAGGTTGCCGAGGTCGTGCGGCGGCACAACGATCTGGTGCGTGGTTGGCGCAACTACTACGGGGCGGTGACGCCGGAGCTGGACGCTCAGCTGCACGCATTGGAGCGCTGGCGGCATGCGCGCGCCACGGCGTTCTGGAAGGCGCGGAACGTCGACGAGCGGCTCGGCAGGGCCGCGCTCGAGTCGTTGAGCGTCGATCCCGAGCGGACGGCCGAGCCCATAGTCGAGTACGCGCGGTGGCCGGAGGCGCCCGACCCGCCACATGCGATCCCCGGCGACGATCCCGATCCGTGGCAGCTCGTGCACTGGCCCCGGGGGGCGCGACCGGCACGTGTCTTCTCGACGAGGTCGGCGCTCCGGAACCATGCGATCGGCGAGCGGCAACGGCCGCTCCTGACCGCGGATCGCGTGCTGCACGTGCCGACCCACGGCTCGTACCTCACGCGGCGGAAGGGCGTGCTCGTCGTCCGGCGGAAGAAGCAGCCGGTCTTCGAATGCGCGCGCCGCGAGGTCGGCCTCGTCACGGTCAGCGGTCAGGGCGTGGCGCTCTCCAGTACCGCGCTTCTCGAGCTCGCGCAGCGCCGTGTCAGTGTCATCCTGACGTCCGCCGGGGGTGCACCGGTGGCGCGCGTGGTGCCCGTGCGGTCGGAGCGGCGCGTCCGGTTGCTGGAGGCGCAGCTTCACGCCCGGAGCGACGTGCGTGGGGCGACCCTGGCGCGCGCGATCGTCGCCGCCAAGATCCGGAATCAGCGCGCGCTGCTGCTCTACCACGCCAAGTACCGCCGGCGGCCAGCCGCCGTCATCCGCGAGCTGGAGCGCGCGGCGGCGGCGATCGGCGAGTGCGTCGTCGCGGTCCATGGTCTGCTCGGGGCGACGCTCGCCGATACGCGGCGCCCGCTCTTCCTGATCGAAGCCCGGGCGGCGGGTCACTACTGGCGCGCGATCGACCGGCTGGTGCCTCCGGACTGGGAGTTTCCGGGTCGGCGTGGACGGGGAGCCCACGATCCAATGAATGCGCTCCTGAACTACGGCTACGCGCTGCTCGCCAATCGGGTGTGGTGGGCGATCGAGCGCCAGGGGCTGCATCCGTATCTCGGGTTCCTTCATACCAGTCGCCGCGCGCGTCCTGGTCTGGTGTTCGACCTGATGGAGGAGTTCCGGCAGCCGCTGGTCGATCGCGCGATCCTCGGTTTGATCGGGCGCGGGAGCCGCGTGGTGATGCGGCAACACGGCCGCCTCGCGATGCGAACTCTCCGCCGCGTCGACCGTGCCATCGAGCGCGGGCTCGAACGGCGGCTGCGACGCCGAGCCGGGAACACGTTGGCCGGCGAGATCGTCGGGAGCGCCCGCGCGATCCGCCGAACGCTGATGGAGGGTGGCTCCTATCGTGGCCACCGGATGGCATGGTGACGCGCCTCATCATCTACGACGTTGCCGACGCCAAGCTGCGGGCGTGGTGCGAGGCGCTGCTCGAATCCCGCGGCGCCGTCCGCGTGTTTCGGAACGTGATGAGGTTGAGTTGCTCGCCCGAGGTCTGGGCGGGCGCACGGAGGATGATGCGGCGGCGGCTCGCGTCGTACCCACACCGCGTGCTGGCCGTCGAGACGACGCCGCGTCAGCTCGCGCAAACCTGCTGGCTCATCGGACCAGTACGAACGGAGGAGGCCGAAGATGCTCTTACACGTCATTGCGGCGTATTCCGCCGACATTCCCGAGTTGCAGGGGAGGCAAGGGGTCATCGTCCGCCGCGCCCGTGACGGCATCGTCACCGCGGTCGAGTGCGCGATCGTGACCGAACAGGGTCGGTCGTTCGCGCGGCCAAAGCAGGTCGTACCCGAGGGGCTGCCAGCCCCCGCGTTTACCCTACGGTTCGCGGTGTTCCGCCGTGAGATTGCCACGCACGGTGTCGGGATCGTCGTCCAACCCGACGATCGCAAGACCAACCTCGATCCTGAGCAGCGGCTGATGGCGCCGCGCTATGCCGGCGACCAGCGCATCTACTACGAGTTCCAGCGCGGCGAGGTGATGTTCGTGTCGCCGAAAGGCGACGTCGAGGTCCGATTGGTCGCGGTGGACTCGCAGACCGGGGAGGTCGGTACGCGGACCGTCGCCCATTTCCACACGCGCTACTTCGGGCTGGTTGCTCGCTGTGAGGCCGAGCTGCGTGGCACCGGGCAGCTGTTTCCCCCGCCCTCTCGGACGAGCGCCAAACGCTTTGCCGTGCCCAAAGGCGAGGTCAATCTCCGGTTCGGCCGCGAGCCGCGCGAGCTGCCGGACGACGAGATCGAAGGCGACGGCCGGGCCGAACATTTCGACCCCTCCGGCGAAGCGGCCGCGCCATCGCCGGCATTCGCCGGCGATCCGGACGGCAACTTCAGCGGGCCGTCGTAGATCGACGGCGCCCACATTTCCTGAGCGGACTTCTCCGGGCAGAGTACGATGCTCGTTGAGAAGTTGCTCGACACGGCGCTCGTATTTCTTCCATCTCAAGCGATAGTCCAGCGGGAATCGTCGTGGTGGGACGACGGCGTACATGTCGTCGGGCTCGACCGACACCGTCTTCAAGATCACCGACGACGGTACGGTTTCAGTGTTCATGGACGCGACCGGGGATGGCGCGGGCCACGCTCTCGACCGTCCGGGATCGATCGACGCGGATGTGAACGGCAACGTCTACGTCGCGGGGGTCGTTTCCAACAACGCCTTCAAGATCACGCCGAGCGGGGTGATCACGCAGCTGATCGACCAGACTGGCGACGGCAAGCCGAACCACACGCTGAGCGGGCCACCGGGAATCGCGGTCGACCCGCAGGGCAACGTCTTCGTGACGAGCCTCCACAACCGCGCGTTCAAGATCTCCCCCTGATCGCGCGCCGAGAGCTTCGTCGGCCGAGCGGCGCCCGCCGATCTGCGCATGAGCCCGCGGCCTCGAACGGGCCGCCACTACCGAAATTTTCCGATCGCTATGGCAAACGGCTGTAACGAACGCGAACGTCCAAGTTTGGTGACTATGTAGCCACCCGGTGAGCGAGCAGGCAGCAAAGACGCTCGCGATGCGGACTGTGTGACTCCGGCGATGGCGTTCTCATCACGTGTCGCCGGGCCAGCGCGGCTGCTCAATCAGCCGAAGGCGTATGCCTCGGTACGGGACCGTCCCTACCAGGCGATGATCGAGCTCCTGTCGGCCGAGTCATTGCAGCGACGGCGGCGGCCTGAATGGGAGCTCCGTCGTGACGTATCAGGTTCCGATCGCCTTCAGGTAGGCCGGGAGGTCGAGCGACCAACGCTCCTTGCCGATGACCGTTTCCGTGGTTCGGCTGATGAGCACCTGGCGTCGCGCGCCGATGAGTGCCGCGACTTTGGCGAGCGCCGTCATGTGTGCGGGTGACGGCGCGGAGGTGAGCTTGATCTCGATGAGCTCGCGCATGCCGTCCGCATCGATCACCAGATCGACTTCCAGGCCGTCGTGGGCTCGGAAGAAATGGGCACTGAGCGACTCTCCTCGTGCCTGTCTCGCGGCGAGGATCTGCTCGATGACCCACCCCTCGAAGCTTGCGCCCACCCATGGTTGGCTCGGGAGATCGCCGTCGTTGGCGAATCCCAGGAGCGCGTGCAGCAGGCCGCTGTCTCGCCAATACAGCTTGGGTGCCTTGACCAGCCGCTTCTTGAGATTGGCTTCGAGGGGAGGAAGCAGCCGTACGAGATACGCACCCTCGAGGTGGTCGAGGTACGATCGCACGGTGTGGTACGACAGCCCGAGACTTTGCCCCAGAGCCGAGGCGTTGAGCGTGCCGCCATGCACCGCGGCCGTCATGCGAAACAGACGCTCGGTCAGCGCCGGCTTGGACGGCAGTCCCCAATTCGGGAGGTCACGGCTCGCGAGCAGACGGAGGTAGCTCTCGTGCCAGGCAGGGTAGGTGCTGCGGCCGAGGACGCCGGCGTCGGGATAGCCACCCAGACGCCAGAGGCGGTCTGCCTTGTCCGCCCCGACCTCTCCGAGGTGGAACGGTGTTAATTCCACCAGTGCGAGCCGTCCGGCGAGCGATTCGGAAACCTGGGTCATCAACGCCGGCGAGACGGATCCGAGCAGCAGGAACCGCCCCATCGCCCGTCGCCGCTCATCGATGGCCCCACGCAGGCGCGGGAACACCTCCGGCCATTCCTGGGCCTCGTCCAAGATGACGAGCTTCGAGCCCGAAACCAGCTTGTCCCAGGACAGATCGAGTCGGGTGCGATCGGCGGGACGCTCGAGATCGAAGTAGTGGCCACCGATCGCGCGCGCGAGCGTGGTCTTTCCGGATTGTCGTGCACCCAGGAGGGCAACCGCCGGAAATTCACCGAGACGTCGCCGCACCAATCGCAAGGAGCTTCGTCGGGTCAGTTGCGACATCAGATGAAAATAAGAAATACGTTTCTATTTTGCAATCCCGGAAAAGATTGCGACGCACCTGGCCGCGGAGCACGGGCTCCAGGCGTCGGTCCAAGACCCGGTCATCCGGCACGACTACGTGTACCAGCACAATCAAACCGACCTGGAATTATTCCTGCGCACCCGCGCCGCGCGCATCGGATTCGAGGTCCGTGTGGAGGATTCCACGCTGGTGTTTGCGCCGGCCCCGCCTCTCGGCGGCCCCGTCGAACGGAGCGTGACACTCGTGAACCCCCGGACCTTCGCCGCCGACGTTGATAAGCATCTTTAGCTGCGTGTTCGCCGTGCCTTCGCCACAGGCGAGGCGACATATTATATGCCTCCCTCCACAGCGCCACCCCACCGATCAAGCCCGCCACGTTCGAGACGATCGTCACGTGCGTCGGCAGCTCGAACTCGAGGTGCTTGGCGTTGCCGCCGCCGATGTAGATCCGGCGCGGGTTCCACACCGGGTCGATCTGACGGATGACGCGCGCGACGCGCTTGTTCCACTTGCGCTTGCCGACATCGTCGAGGGCGCGGGCGGAAACGTACGACTCGTAGGTGTCGCCGTTGCGGAAGGGATGGTGCGCGAGCTCGAGGTTCGGGACGTAGCGGCCGTCGAGGTAGAGGGCCAGCCCATGCCGGTGCCGAGAGCGATCACCATCTCGACGCCGCGCCCCTCGATGACGCCGAAGCCCTGCACGCCGGCGTCGTTCAAGGGCGAACGGGCCGCTTCAAGCGGCGGCCGAGCTCGCACACGATCGGTGAGCGCCGTCCCTTCCACGTCGAGGATCATGGCCTTGAGGCCACTGCCGCCGATGTCGATGGCGAGGGTACGCGGCGTCTTCATTGGTTGCGACGTTGACGCACTCGGGCCGCGCGCGTCAACCCGCGAAAGCTTGTTGGTTTCCGGGCTAGCGGACGGCACCCGCCGGCACCGGCGGCGCAGCGAACACGCCGGTCAACGAGAGGTACGCGCTCACCCCGGCGTCGAAGTCGTACGAGCCGAGCACCTCGATCCGTACCGGCCAGCCGGACGGGCGGAAGGTGAGCCGCGTCCCGAAACCCATGAGGCGAGCCGCCGCGTCGCTGATGGCGTGATCCTCGTAGACGGTGAGCGAGAAGCGCCGGCCCGCGAAGAGGTCCGAAACGAGCGTCCGCTGCATGACGACCTCCTGTCCGTCGTCGGCGCGCGCCTGCACCCGCGTGAGGGAAACCAGCGTGCGGCCCTGCGCGCGCGCGACCAGCGCGACCGTCGGGAGCTCGGCGCGCCGGCCGTCCTCGGGCGGGGTCGGGACCAGCGCCACGAGCGGCCGTAGGCCGACGGGGTTCCGCTTGCAGTGCTCGATCAGCCGCGAGAGCGGGTCGGTGCTCGGAGCGGAAGGCCGTTCCTCCTCCAAACCGAGCCCGAGGTCGTCGCGACGCTCGAGCAACCAGCGCTCGGGACCGCGCGCGCCGTCCTCCGCCCGCGCCGCCGTCACGGCGGTGAACAGCAGGAGCACGAGCGCCGGAGCTCGGAGCATGCAGCGGTCCGCCTTCCCGACCACTACGCCCGCGCCTGAACCGTAGGCAAGACAATTCTGCGCGGCGGCCGGGGCTACTCACGGAATCCGACGCGCCTGCCGATATGGCGAGACGAGGCGAGAGGGCGGCGGATGCGCATGCGAGGTCCATGGAGGTCTCGCATGCGTCGCAACCGCTGCTCGTAGCCGTTGAGCCCGGCGCACGGCGCCCATACGACGACCAGCATGCGACCTTCGAACCGACGCTCCACCCCCGTACACGGAGGCTCCGCCGCGTGACGACCATGTCCCGTCTCGGCGAGCTCCTGGTGCGGCGCGGCCAGATCGAAGCCGCCCACCTCGAGCGGGCGATGACCGAGCAGCGGAACCTCGGCGGCGCGCTCGCGAGCCATCTCGTCAAGCTCGGCTTCATCAACGAGGACGCGCTCCTCTCGTATCTCCAGAAGGAATACCGCCTCCCGGTCGTCGATCCGTCGAACCTCGACATCCCGCCCGAGGTGCTCGGCCTCGTGCCGGCGGCGATGGCGCAGAAGCACCACCTCATCCCGGTGAACCTCGTGCGGTCGAACCTCACGATCGCGATGGCCGACCCGTCGAACCTGGTCGCCATCAACGAGGTGAAGTTCCTGACCGGCTACGACGTGAAGATCGCCGTCGCCGGCGCCACCGCGATCCAGCGGGCGCTCGACCGCTACTACGACGCCGCCGCGAACTACGACCAGATGCTGAACGAGCTCGGCGAGAACGGCGACGTCCAGCTGGTCCAGGGAGAGGAAGAGGTCAGTCTCCAGGACCTCGAGCGCGCCACCGAGGAAGCGCCGGTCGTTCGCCTCGTGAACGCCCTCCTCACCGACGCCATCAAGAAGCGCGCCAGCGACGTCCACATCGAGCCGTACGAGAAGATGCTGCGCGTGCGCTTCCGCATGGACGGCGTGCTCTACGAGATCATGCAGCCGCCGGTGAAGCTCAAGAACGCCATCACCTCGCGCGTGAAGGTCA
>JADLHM010000135.1 GCA_020848745.1 Deltaproteobacteria bacterium
CCGACCGCGACCGCCACCCTCACCGCAACGCCGACGCCGACCGCGACCGCCACCCTCACCGCAACGCCGACGCCGACCGCTACCGCCACCCGCACCACGACGCCGACGCCGACCGCTACCGCCACCCTCACCGCAACGCCGACGCCGACCGCGACCGCCACCCGCACCACGACGCCGACGCCGACCGCCACCGCCACCCTCACCACAACGCCGACGCCGACCGTCACCGCCACCCGCACCACAACGCCGACGCCGACCGTCACCGCCACCCGCACCACGACGCCGACGCCGACCGCGACCGCCACCCTCACCGCAACGCCGACGCCGACGCGCACCGCCACCCGCACCACGACGCCGACGGCCACCCCGACGCCGACCGCGACGCCAGGAGGCACCTGCGAAAGCCCGATCGTCATCCCCGCCGCCGGAGGCACCTTCAGCGGGTCGACGAGCGGTGCGAGCGCGCTCGCTGGCACCTGCGCGGCCACCAGCAACGCCCCCGAGCGCGTCTTTGCTTGGACGCCGGCGACGAGTGGGACCGCGCTCCTGCAGGCCTGCGACGGCCTCGCCACGAGCTACGACACGGTGCTCTATCTCCGCGCCGACGACTGTCTTTCCGGCGTCGAAGTCGCGTGCAACGACGACGCTCCCGGCTGTTTCACGAGCGAGCCGAGCGGCCACCACGGTGCGCGCCTCATGCCGAGCGTCGTCGCGGGCCGCACCTACTACGTCGTCGTCGACGGCTACGGCGCCCGGGCCGGCCAGTTTTCGCTCACCATCGTCCCGCCGAACGGCGCGGCGCCGCCGAACATCGCGACGCCCGCACCGAGCCCGACCGCGACGCCGAGCGCGACGCCGACACCGGGAACCCCGAACGGAACATGCGCGCAGCCGGTCGTGCTCCCCGCCGGGGGCGGCACGTTCACGGGTGACACGAGCGGGGGGTCGAGCCACCTCGGAGCGGCCTGCGCAACGAGCGGCACCGCGCCCGAGGCGGTCTTCGCGTGGACGCCGTCGACCTCGGGCACGGCGGAGCTGTCGACGTGCGGGACGGCGGAGACGGCTTTCGACACGGTCCTCTTCGTGCGCGCGCCGGGATGCGCCGCCGCCGACGCCGCCTGCAGCGACGACACCCCGGGATGCGCAACCGCGAGCGGCGCGCGCCACGGCTCCCGCCTCGCGCTACCCGTCGTCGCGGGTGAGACCTACCTCATCGTGGTCGACGGCTACAACGGCAAGCGCGGCCCCTTCACGCTCACCGTGCTGCCACCGTCCTGACGCGAAGACGAGGCGCCACCGCACGGATCGCCGCGCTGGTCGTCATGGACTCGCCGCGGCCGGCGCGGCGGCGAGCACGCGCACCTCGAGCGCACCGAAGGTCCGCAGCGGTGAGGCGCCGATCATGGGCCCGCCGCCCACACGCTCGATCCGCTGCCGCAAGTCGGCATCCGTCGGCACCGTCACGAGCAGTGTCGGCCGGCGTTCGAGAAAACGACCCAGCTCGTAGTCGGTCGTCCAGGGCGACACGATGATCCGCCGTGCCGTCGCCTCGGGCCAGAGCAGCGCAAAGTACGTGGACACCCATCCCATCTCCGTGAGAACGACGCTCGCGTCGCGGTACGGGCTGCTGCGCATCCATGCCGTGAGCAGCTCCATGTCGCGCGGCGGCGACCACGTGATCCATCTCGTTCTCGGGGGCCACTGCTCGAGCCGGGGCATCGCGCTCGCGAGCGCGAGTACGACCGCCAGACCGGCGAGCACGCGTCGCGTGCGGCAGAGCCGAGACCACGGCACGGCAGCGACGGGCAGCAGCAGTACGAGGCCGAGCACGAGGTAGCGGTCGAACACGTTGCGCCCGCGGTTCATCGCGAACCATGTGATCGCGATCCAGAAGGTTCCCGTGACAGCGACGTAGACGACACGCTCGAATCGCAGGAGCTCACGGCCGCGGCGGAGAGCGATGCCAATGGCGACCGCGACACCCATGACGAGCGGAAGTCCCAGGGCGTCGGCGCCGACCTCGGCGATGATGGCAAGCGCGGGCCCGAGCCCGGTCGATACGGCTCCGGCGATCTCGCTGTCCCTGCGCACCATGCTGAGCCCGTAGAGCGGATCGCCGACGGCGAGCATGTTGCCGACACACCAGGCGACCGGAAACATGCCCATCGCGAGGGCCAGGCCGACGAAGCCCCGCCAGCGGCCCGTACTCGCAACGGCGGCAAGGAGGGCGGGCGCGAACCACCAGGCATCGTAGCGAGTCATGACTGCCAGAGCGAGCGCCGTCGCCCCGAGCATCCAGGCAGCCACCGTGGCCTCGCGAGCGCGCATCACGAGCCACAGTCCGATCAGGATCTCGAGGATGAAGGTGCTCTCCGTGAGCGACGTCACGCTGAGCTCGACGTGCAACGGCAACAAGGCGAGCGAGGCGGTCGCCAGCCACGCCGCATTCGGCGCGACGATACGGCGTGCGACGGCCGCGAACACGGGGATCGTCATCGTGCCAGCGACGACGTTCAGGATGCGAACCGACCAGCGCGGATCCGGTTGCACGAGCGCTACGACCGCCGTCAGATAGGTCAGACCAGGCGGCCAGACACCCCACATGACCAGGTGCGGGTTCTGCTGCCACCGCCAGGCCTCGATCGCCCGCGTCGGGCCGTCGCCGGGGACGTCGACGGAGAACGCGGCAACCACCGAGCGCGCTACCAAGGCGATCAGCATCAGGCCGAGCGGCCACGCGGACCCGTCATTCCGGCGTTTCTCACCCGACCGCACGCTTGGCATCTCGTCCACGCCTCCCCCGACGTTTGCCGCCGCCGTCTCTTCCACGACCACGGGCATGACCTGCTTGGGTTCTTCGGGCCAGTCGACTACCGAGACGCCTCACCCGGTCGAGGGTCCGTCCTGTCGAGCTTCTCGCGCTTAAACTCGCTGGGCGTCAAGTCGTCGAGACCCGGCGGGGATTGACCGCACGCGTTGGCGTGGCGTACTCGCCCCGCATGTCCGAGCTGTCCACCGTGCATCGTCGCACCTGTCCGCTCTGTGAAGCGATGAGCGGACTCCGCGTCCAGGTGCGCGGTGCACACGTCACCCGCGCCGAGCCCGGGTGATCGCCACGAAGTCCGTGGCAGTGGTAAGGTGCGCGGCCCTCGATGACGGAACTCGTCGCGATCCTGATCCTCGTCGTGCTGAACGGCGTCTTTTCCGGCGCCGAGATCGCGATCCTCACGATCCGCGACACCCGGCTGCAGCAGCTCGTCGACGCCGGGTCACGCCGCGCGCGCACCGTCCACCTGCTGCGCAACCAGCCCGAGCGCTTCCTGGCGACGGTCCAGATCGGCATCACGGTGGTCGGCGCAGCCGCGGCTGCGCTCGGCGGCGCGACGACGGCGGAGACCCTGGGCGGAGCCCTCGCGCACCTCGGCGTCCCCGCGCGCACCGCCGGGGTGCTGGCGCTCGTGCTGGTCGTCGCCACGATCTCCTACCTCTCGATCGTCCTCGGCGAGCTGGTCCCGAAGTCGCTCGCGCTCCGACACGCCGAGCGCTACGCGCTCTTCATCGGCCCGATGCTGTGGACCATCGCCTGGCTCGTCAGACCCGCCGTGCGGGTCCTGACGGCGAGCTCGAACGTCGTCCTGCGACCGTTCGGCGACAGCACGACCTTCTCCGAGTCGCGGCTCTCGCCCGAGGAGCTGCAGGAGCTGGTCGAGCAGGCCGGCAAGACCGGCACCCTCGACGAGGAGACGAGCGAGATCGCATCGCGCGCCCTCGACTTCGGCCTCCTCACGGCCGGCGAGATCATGCTCCCGCGCAACCGCATCGACGCCATCCCGCGCCATGCCACCTTCGAAGAGGTGAAGCAGGTCCTCCTCGAGGACGGGCACGCCCGCATGCCCGTCTACGACGGCTCGCTCGACAACATCGTCGGCTACGTGAGCGCAAAGGACGTGCTGGCGCTCGCGTGGGAGGGGCGTCTGGTCGTCCTCGAGGACCTGATCCGCCCGCCGCTCTTCCTGCCCGAGAGCACGCGCGCGACCCAGATCCTGGAGGAGATGCGTAAGCGCCACACGGCGATCGCGTTCGTCGTCGACGAGCACGGGGGCCTTTCGGGACTCCTCACCCTGCGCGACCTCATCGAAGAGGTCCTCGGCGTGCTCTCGACGGACGAGGACGAGGAGGCGGAGGAGTTCCTCCGGCTCGAGGGCGAGGGCCGCGCGGTCGCCCGCGGCTACGCCCCGATTCGTGAGCTCAACCGGGAGCTCGGCACCGACCTCCCCGAGGACGAGGACTACTCGACGGTCGCCGGCTACTGCCTCGCCCTCGCCGGCGGCATTCCGCAGCGCGGCACCAAGCTCACCGCACCCGACGGGACGCAGCTCGAGGTCCTCGACGCATCGCCCCACCTCGTACGCCTCGTGCGCGTCGTTCGGCCGAGCGAGGCATGAGCGGTCGCCGGCACGGCGAGACCTGGCTCCTCACCGTCCTCACGCTCACGAGCACGATCAACTGGGCCGACCGGCAGGTCGTGCCGATCCTCTTCCCCGGCATCCGCGCCGAGCTCGGGCTCACCGACACGGAGCTCGGCATCGTGGGCGGGCTCGCGTTCTCCCTGATCTACGCCGTGACCGGATTCCTCTTCGGATTCGCGGCCGACCGCTGGCTGCGGATACGCGTCGTCGCCTTTGGGCTCGCCACGTGGAGCGTGGCGACCGCCGCCGGCGGGCTCGCGACCGACTTCACGACGCTCTTCTGGGCGCGATTCTTCACCGGCATCGGCGAGGCCAGCCTCTTTCCGTGCGCCGTCTCCCTGATCGGCGAGCGCTTCCCCCCCGAGCGCCGCGGCCGCGCCCTCGGCATCTACGGCATGTCGGCCGCGATCGGCGCCGGGCTCGGCGTCGGCCTCGGCGGACGCGTCGCCGACGTGCTCGGATGGCGCACCGTCTTCTTCCTGTACGGAGGCAGCGGCCTCCTCCTCGTCCCGCTCCTCCTGACGCTGCCCGAGGCCCGCCGTCCCCGGCGCGACCACGCGCTCGACCACCCCGTCGCCGTCGTGCGCGCGCTCCTCGCCGACGCGCGTCTCAGCCTGCTCTGGCTGGCCGGCATGACCGCGATGGCCTCGGGCATCGGCTACGCCGCGTGGGTCCCGTCGTTCTTCGTGCGCGATCACGGCCTCGACGTCACGGGTGCGGGGCTCCTCTTCGGCGCCGCGGCGCTCGTCGGCGGCGTCGCGGGCAGCCTCCTCGGCGGGATGCTGGCCGACCGCCGCGGCCGCGTCCGCCCGGCGGGCGAGGTCGACGTGGCGATCGGGAGCGGGCTCCTTGCCGCGCCGCTCATCGCCACGACCCTCGACCTCACCTCCCCACTGCTCTTCGTCCCCGTCGGCCTCCTCGCATCCACCGCCATCTACGCCTTCTTTCCCGCTCTCCAGTCGCTCCTCGTGCGCATCGTGCCGAAGGAGCGGCACGGCACCGCGGCAGCGCTCAACGTCTTCTTCCTCGGCGGGCTCGGGAGCGCCCTCGGCCCGTTCGTGGTCGGTCGGATCTCCGACGCGAGCGGCAGCCTGCACACGGCGCTCCTCCTGCCGGCCGCCGGCTTTCTCGTGGCCGCCGTGATCGTCGCGCTCGCAGGACGGCTCGCGCGGCGGGCCTGAGCCGGCGCTGGCGCGGACGCGCCGAGTGTGAAATGGCCTTCCGTTCCGCGCCCTCCGCGCGGCGAAAGGAATCGAGCCATGGGACGAGTTACGGGAGACAAGGGTCGCTTCAACAAGCAGCGCCGCCAGAAGATCGCCAAACGCGAGGAAATGCGCACGCTCCGGAAGGTGTGGGCCGAGAAGGCCATCGCCACACCGGCGAAGCCCGCCGCCAGCTGAACGCCCCTCGCCCCGTCTCAGGCCGCCCGGGATCGCCATGACCGAAGGCAGCCGCCGCGCCATCGTCGCCGCGTTCCTCGCGAACCTCGGGATCGCGATCGCGAAGCTCGTCGCCTTCTCCTTCACCGGCGCCGCCTCGATGCTCGCCGAGAGCGTCCACTCGCTCGCCGACACCGGGAACCAGGCGCTCCTGCTGCTCGGATCTGCCCGGGCGCGCCGGGCGCCGACCGCCGAGCACCCGTTCGGCTTCGGACGCGAGCGCTACTTCTGGGCGTTCGTCGTCGCGCTCGTGCTCTTCTCGCTCGGCGCGCTGTTCGCCATCGTCGAGGGCATCGAGAAGCTCCTCCACCCCCACGAGCTGTCGTCGCCCGAGTGGGCGCTCGCCGTGCTCGCGATCGCGATCGTGCTCGAAGCGTTCTCGCTCCGCACCGCGATCCACGAGGCGCGCGCGCTTCGCGGCCGCCGAGGCTGGTGGTCGTTCATCCGTCGCACCAAGCTTCCCGAGCTGCCCGTCGTGCTGCTGGAGGACGTCGGCGCGCTTCTCGGCCTTCTCTTCGCGGCCGCGGGCGTCGGAATCGCCCTCGCGACGGGCGACCCGCGCTGGGACGCGCTCGGGAGCGTCGCGATCGGAGTCCTCCTCGGCGGCATCGCCGCCGTGCTCGCGATCGAGATGAAGAGTCTCATCATCGGCGAGGCCGCCGACCCCGACACGGTCGAGGCCATCCGCGGGATCCTCGCGGCCGGCGACGGCGTGACGCACGTCGTCCACCTCCGGACGCTCCACATCGGCCCCGACGACCTGCTGGTCGCGGCGAAGCTCGCGTTCACGCCCGAGCTACCGCTCCGGGCCGTGGCCGACGTAGTGAACGTCGTCGAAGCCGCCGTACGCGCGCGCGTGCCGGTCGCCCGCCTCGTCTTCATCGAGCCCGACGTCTGGCGCTCCGAGCGCGCCGCGCAGAGTACCGCCGCCCCGCGGCCGCGCTGAGGGCAGCCGCGCGCGGCTACGCCGGGGCGATCGTCGCCATCATCTCGTCGAACTCCCAGTGGCCGCGGAGCGACACGAGCTTTCCGGCGTCGTCGACCTTGTAGGTGAAGACGCCGTCGCAGCGGGCCCGCATCCCGTTCGGCATGCGGATCGTGAGCGTGAGCACGTTCGCGCACTCCATGCCGCAGGCCCACGAATGGTGCACCTCGAACTCGATCGTCGTGGGCGCGATCTGCTTGTCCCAGAACGCCGAGATCGCCGCGACGCCGCGGTGGCCGTCCCCCGCCGGATCGATCGGCGACTTGCCCACCGGGTCTTCGATGACGGCGTCGGGCGCGAAGAGCGCGAGCCAGTCCTCCTTGCGCTTGGCCATGACGGCGGCGCGCGACTTGATCGACGCGGCGCGGGCGGGATGCTCTTCGGGCACGGAGCCTCCTATTTCGCGGCCCCGTCGGCGGGCGTGCCGACAAAGGCGTTTCGGGTGAGAGCGAGGCTCGGCGTGTCGGCGCGGGACTCCATCTCCTCGTAGATCCTCCGGTAGCCGGTCTTCGCGATCTTCCAGGCGCCGCCGATCTTCACGTACTCGTCGTGGTAGTAGGCCGAGCCCCGGATCGTGATCTTGGCCTCGGTCTCGATCACGACGTCGTCGAGCGCCCAGACGCCGGTTGCGGTGGTCGGGCTCGTGAGCTCGATCTCGGGATGGTGGACCCGGTGGCTCGAGATGCGGGTCGCGGAGCCGAGCGCATCCTTCAGGAACGCCAGGATCGCGGCGCGCCCGTCGAAGCGGAAGTGGCCGTCGCCGTAGGCGGAACGGCAGTCTTCGGTGAGACAGGCGCCGAGCGCATCCCATTCCTTCAAGTCGAGGGCGCGGAGATAGCGGTACTTGAGGCGCGCTATCGCGTCGTGCTCCACGAGATCGCCGGGCGTGAGATCGTTCGGGTCGGGCATGGCGATTCCTCCGCCGCCGCTTACAACAGCTCCGCGGAGAGCACCAACGCCGCGCGAATTGCACGACCCTGCACTTTCTTGTGCGAACCCGCGCGGAGCGCTACTCTCCGCCGACCTATGGAGACCGCTCAACGCTTCGTCGGACGCACGGCCATCGTCACCGGGGCCGGATCGGGACTCGGACGCGCCGTCGCGGCACGCATCGCCGCGGAAGGCGGCATGGTCGCGTGCCTCGACCTCGCCGCCGACGCCGTACACGACGCGGCGCGCGGCGTCGGCGGCGGAGCGCGCGCCTACCCCACCGACGTCAGCGACCCCGGGTCGGTCAAGGCGGCCGTCGAGGGCGCCGCACGCGATCTCGGGCGGCCGTCGATCGTCGTGACGTGCGCCGGCATCGGCAAGTTCGCGCACGCGGCCGAGATGCCGTTCGAGGACTGGTCGCGCATCATCGCGGTCAACCTGACCGGCACCTTCCTGGTCGTCCAGGCGGCGCTTCCCCATCTCCTCGACGGCGGCGGCTCCATCACGACCATCGCCTCGAACGCGGGGCTCCAAGGCGTGCCGTACGGCGCTGCCTACTGCGCCTCCAAGGGCGGCGTGATCCAGTTGACGCGGTCGCTCGCCGCCGAGTTCCTCGCCCGCGGCGTGCGCGCCAACTGCGTCGCGCCGGGCGGCATCAAGACGCCCCTCCAGCGCGCCTTCGAGCTCCCGCCGGGCGGCGACCCCGAGCATCTCCGCCGCCTGATGACCCCGCTCGGACGCAGCAAGCCCGAGGAGGTCGCGGCGCTCGTCGCCTTCATCGCTTCCGACGAGGGCCGCTACATGTCGGGCGCGATCGTACCGTTCGACGGCGGCCTGACCATCTGATGCGCTTCTCCTACGCGGAAGCGATGTGCGACCCGGCGCAGTACCTGCCGCTCGCGCGCACCGTCGAGGAGGCCGGCTACAGTTCGTTCACGATCGCCGACAGCATCTGCTATCCCGAAGTCTCCGACAGCACCTATCCGTACACGCCCGACGGGAATCGCGAGTTCCTCGACGGCAAGCCGTTCATCGAGCCGTTCGTCCTGATGGCGGCGATGGCGGCGGTCACGACCACGCTCCGCTTCACCACCTTCGTCGTGAAGCTCCCCATCCGGAATCCCGTCCTCGTCGCCAAGCAGGCGGCGAGCCTCGCCGTCATGAGCAACAACCGCTTCGTCTTCGGCGTCGGGACGAGCCCGTGGCCGGAGGACTTCATCGTGACCGGCACCGACTGGACCACGCGTGGCGCCCGGCTGAACGAGATGATCGCCATCATCCGCGGCCTCACCAAGGGGGGCTACTTCCAGCACCACGGCAAGCACTATGACATCCCGAGCATCAAGATCTGTCCGACGCCGACCGAACCGATCAAGATCCTGATCGGCGGCCATGCCGAAGCCGCGTTGAGGCGAGCCGCCCGGAACGACGGCTGGATGCACGCCGGCGGCGACCAGGCGACGCTCGAGGAGTACGTGAAGCGCCTCCACGAGCTCCGCCGCGAATACGGACGGGAGCGCCTGCCGTTCGAAATCCACGCGATCTCCTTCGACGGCTTCACCGTCGACGGCGTGAAGCGCCTCGCCGACCTCGGCGTCACCGACGTGATCGTCGGCTTCCGCAACATGTACGACACCGACGCCACGCCCCTGCAGAAGAAGATCGACGCGCTCCGGCTCTACGCCGACCACGTCATCGCCAAGAGTGGCGCCGCGTGAAGCCCGGGGAGCCCGCCGCCATCGAGGAACGGCGGCGCTGCGCTGATCGACGTGACGTCAGTACCGCGACGGCAGGACGACAGTCGCCAGGCAGGGTGACACCGGACCGTCCTGCGTCGAGATGACGACCTCGACGTCGACGCGCGGCTCCCCGTCGACGAGGTCCTTCTTGGTCACCCGCCCCGTCAAGATCATGTCGTCCCCCGCGCACACGTTGTCGCGCATCGCCATCCGGATGCGGCGGACGACGGCGGTCGGTCCGGCCCAGTCGGTCAGGAAGCGGCTGATCATGCCGAGATTGAAGGGCGTGTTCAGGAACACGTCCTTCGTCTTGGAGCGCTCCCGGGCGTAGTCGCGGTTCGAGTGCTGCGGGGAGAAATCGCGCGTCGCCGATGCGAGGTACACGCAGCGCGTGAAGGTGATCGGCATCGTGAGCGGCGGAAGCTCGTCCCCCTCGCTCACGTCCTCCCAGCAGAGCAGGCGCGCCGGCATCGGCTTGTACCCGGTGCGGCCGCCCTGGATGACCTCCTCGACGGCCGGGCTCCAGCCACCGCCCGCGTCTGCCCCACCCGCAGCCGGCACACCGGCCTCGCGTCCGTACCCGAAGGCCGTCATGCGCTCGCGCACCACGAGCTCGCCGTTCTGGTTGCGGTAGAGGCGGTCCATCGTCCAGAAGTGCCCTTCACCGAGCCGCGTCTTCTTCCAGGGCGAGACCGACACGAGCCGTTGGCTCACGCTCACCCGGTCGCCCACCTGGAGCGGGACACCGGTCTCGATCTCGATGTTCTGGATGATGCCGACGGGGAGATCGAGGATCTCCTTCACGTCGTAGTGGATGTGGCGCGCCGGCTCGCGCTCGGTAGGCGGCCACGGCCAGCGGAACGGCAGCGCGAAGGTCGTCATCACCGAGCCCGGCGGCGCGACCAGATCGTCGAAGCCGCGCGAGCGCGCGTAGTCGCGGTCCAGGTAGAGGAGGTTCCCGTCCTCCAGCGTCTCGCACCAGTGTCGAATCAGATACTCGTCGACCGCGAGCGGCGCCGGCTCGGAGGGCGACTCCTGCGTGAGAGCCAGGAGGCGAGCCTTGGCGGCCTCCGAGAGGTGCTCGGGCAGATAGTCGAGACCGCTCTGCTCTTCCGTCTTCACCATGGACCTCGGGGATGCGTGAAATGGGGCCGCGCGCGAACGAGGCACCCTGACCTGAAACTTACGCAGCGTCAACGGCCGGCACCAGGTGATAGCCGAGTTGGCGGGCCGTCTCGGTGAGTTGACGCAGACGGCGCTGCTGGAATCGAGCGTCGTAGGCCTGGGCGCCTTCGTCG
>JADLHM010000136.1 GCA_020848745.1 Deltaproteobacteria bacterium
ATCCTTACCAAGGATGTGCTCTGCCGACTGAGCTACCTGGGCACCTCGAATGCCGTCGCCGACGCTGGAGAGCGGGAAACGGGATTCGAACCCGCGACCCTCAGCTTGGAAGGCTGATGCTCTAGCCCACTGAGCTATTCCCGCGTTGAAGTTGGTCACTTGGTGCTCACCACGAATCATCACGAATCATATGGAGAGGGGAGGATTCGAACCTCCGTAGGCTGACGCCGGCAGATTTACAGTCTGCTCCCTTTGGCCACTCGGGTACCTCTCCGCTGCCAACCATGAAGATTCCGCCGACCGATCCTCCAAGCTGGCGATAGGAATCGAACCTACAACCGCCTGATTACAAATCAGGTGCTCTACCGTTGAGCTACGCCAGCGGTCGATCTCTCGTGCTGGGAACTCCCGACAGCCGAACGTTCGTCTCGATGATGATCGCTAGTACTCCGAGGCTCGCGCCTCCCGACGGCGCACAGGAAGCTTTCTCAGGATGCGTTGGAATTCCGGATTGACGTGCGAACCTCCCTACATAGCGATCGACCCCTGACGTGTCAACGAATGGCGCCCCCCGAGGGATCCGGCAGGACTCGCGCCCCCATCTCGTAGAGCGCAATGGCGGCCGCGGTTGCCGCGTTGAGCGCCGCCACACGGCCCCGAACCGGGATGGCGACGGTGAAGTCGCAGGCGCGGCCGACGAGCGGGCGGATACCCCGACCCTCGCCTCCCACGACCAGGACGGCCCGTTCGATCCGCGGAAGATCCCGGAATCGCGACGTTCCTCGAGCGTCGAGCCCCACGCTCCAGTAGCCGGCGGTCTTCAGGTCCTCGAGCGCGCGGACGAGGTTCACCACCTGGGCAATGGGCAGGTGGATCGCGGCGCCCGACGAGGCACGGATCGCTGCCGCCGTGACACCCGCGCTCCGATCCTTCGGAAGGACCACCCCTCCGGCACCGAGGACCTCGGCGGCCCGGATGATCGCGCCGAGGTTCTGCGGATCCTGGATACCGTCGAGCATCACCACCAACGCCGGCGCGCTGGCGACGATGTCTTCGACCGCGACGTGCGCGAGCGGTTTCGTTTGGATCGCGACACCCTGGTGATGACCACCCCTCGCCAGACCATCGAGCACCTGCCGCACGACGGTCTCAATGCCTACCCCCAGCGTGCGGGCCTCGGCGAGAATCGGCTCGACACCCTGCGCGCCCTCCGCAACGTAGAGCTTCTGAATTGCGGCCGCCGACCCGCGCATCATCTCCAGTACCGGGTTGCGGCCGAAGACCACCTCGTGGCTCGACGGAGCCCGGACCGTCCTGTGACGCGGCGAGTAGCGGGTCATGGTCGTTTCGAGTAGAGACAGCAACTCATAGCATGCCGCATTCAGGAATGGGCCCTACGCTCCGGCACTACTTCCTGCGCGAGGTCGCGGCGCCCTTTCTGCTCGGTATCGGCGTCTTCACCTTCATCCTGCTGATCGCCCGCATGCTGAAGTTGGTCGAGCTGGTGGTCAATCGGAGCGTTCCGATCCTCGAGATCGCCAAGCTCTTCGCCTACATCCTGCCGACGTTCCTCGAGGTCACCGTGCCGATGGCGCTGCTCCTCGCGGTGCTCCTCGCCTTCGGAAGGCTCTCGGCCGACAGCGAGATCGTCGCGCTGAAGACGTCGGGCCTGAGTCTCTACCAAATGGTCGTACCGGTGGCGGGATTCACGCTCGTCGTGACCTTCCTCGCGATGCTGCTCGCGGTGTACGCGCGCCCGTGGGGCAACAGCAACTTGAAGGCGAGTCTCTACGAAATCGCGAAGACACGGGCGAGCGCCGGCCTCAAGGAGCGGGTATTCAACGACGATTTCGCCGGTCTGGTCATCTACGTCGAGCACATCGAGCCGCCCGGCGACAAGCTCGGGGGCATCCTCATCGCCGACGGCCGCGACCCGAACCAGCGCAACACGGTGCTCGCGAAGACCGGCTTCCTCGTCGGCAACGAGGAAGCCCATTCAGTGACGCTGCGCCTGCTCGACGGCAGCATCCACACCTTCCTGCCCGGCGAACGGAGCTACCACAAGACCGACTTCACGACGTACGACGTCAACTTGAACCTCGCGGTCGCGCTCGCGCGGTTCTCGCAGCGCGAGAAGGACGCGCAAGAGATGACGCTCACCGAGTTGCGCCGCGCGATCGCCGAGCGATCCGCTGCCGGACGGTCCGTCAACGCGGAGCTCATCGAGCTGCATCGCAAGTTCTCGCTCCCCTTCGCGTGCCTGGTGTTCGGACTCGTCGGCGTTCCCCTCGGCGTGCAGCCGGTCCGCGCGGTCCGATCCCGCGGCTTCTCCGTGAGCCTGGCCCTGATCTTCCTCTACTATTTGATGCTGACGGCCGGCGAAGCGATGGCCGAGAAGGGACGCGTCCCCGCGGTGATCGCGCTCTGGATTCCGAACGTCGCCTTCGCGGTGCTCGGCCTGACGCTCTTCGTGGCCGTCGCGCGTGAACGGACGCTCGCGGTGCGCATCCCGTGGCCGGGGCGGCTGCGGATGCGCGGCTCGAGCGTCGGCATCGTCGGATGAAGGTCGTCGGCCGCTACGTACTGGTCGAGTTCCTCCGCGTGTTCGGCCTCTGCATGGTCGCATTCCTGATGATCTACGTCCTCGTGGACGTCTTCGATCGGATGGAGGGATTCCTCAAGTACCACGCCACGTTCGGCGAGGTGCTGCGGTATCTCTT
Source organism: Deltaproteobacteria bacterium (assembly GCA_020848745.1). Classification (NCBI taxonomy): domain Bacteria; kingdom Pseudomonadati; phylum Myxococcota; class Myxococcia; species Deltaproteobacteria bacterium. The sequence goes on from JADLHM010000136.1 coordinate 2,721, forward strand.
CTTCAAGATCCCGCTAATCGTGACCCAGCTCGTCCCCGTCGCGACCCTCGCCTCGGTCCTGATCGCGCTCGGCACCATGGCGCGACACAACGAGCTGACCGCCCTCCGGGCATCGGGGGTGAGCACCATGCAGGTCGCGACGCCTCTCTTCGCGATCGCCACGGCGCTGAGCGTGGCGATCCTGGCGTGGAACGAGACCGTCGTCCCTTACAGCACCGAGCGATCCCGCTACATCGAGATCGTCGAGATCCGCAACCGCCCCCTCAAGGCCCTCCTCAGCGAAGACGGCATCTGGTTCCACGGCCGAAACGGAATCTACAACATCGAGCACTTCGACTCGCGTACCGGCACGCTCGTCGGCCTCACGGTCTACGACCTGAACGCCGACTTCACCCTCCGACGACTGGTGCAGATACCGACCGCCCAATGGAAGGACGACCGTTGGATCATCTCGACCGCCATCGAGCGAACCTTCGACGACGGTACGGGCATCACGACTCGCACCATGGCGCCGGACGAGTTCGCGCTGCCCGAACGACCGCAGGACTTTCAGATGATCGAGAAGGATCCCGAGGAGCTCAATTTCCGCCGGCTGCAGCACCACATTCGAGAGCTCAGCCGCAAGGGCATCGACACGACCGAATCGCGCGTCGACCTGCACCTCAAGCTCGCTCTTCCGTTGGTGCCCCTGGTCATGGTGCTCGTCGGAGTGCCACTCGCGGGCCGCAACCCGCGACGCCGACCCCTCGCCACCAGCATCGGCATCGGCCTCGTCGTGGGCTTCAGCTACTGGGTGCTGCTCGCGCTCACGATCTCGCTGGGGCACGGCGGCGCCATTCCGCCCGCGATCGCAGCATGGAGCGCGAACGGCGTGTTTACGCTGCTCGGCGCGTTCCTGTTTCTCGGCCCGGAGTGAAACCTCCGCGCTACGGCACGACCGCCAGGTGATCGAGGCCCGAGGCCTCGGGCCATCCCATCATCGCGTTCAAGTTCTGAATCGCCTGACCCGCAGCCCCCTTCCCCAGGTTGTCGATCACCGAGACGACCACCGCGGTGCGGCTCCTGTCGTCCAACGCCCACCCGATCGCGCAGTCGTTCGTGCCGACGACGTCCCGGATCTCGGGGGGGCGGCTCCCGGTCAACACGACGAAGCGCTCGCTTCCGTAGCGCGACTCGAACGCCTCCGCGAACGCACCGACGCCCACGCCGTCACGAGGCCGGACGTACACGGTCGAGAGGATGCCGCGGCGGATCGGCAGCAGGTGCGGTACGAACGTGACGGCGACCTCGGCTCCCAGCGAGGGGCGGAGCTGCTGCTCGATCTCGGGCGCATGCCGATGCTGACCGATCTTGTAGGCGCGCAGGTTGTCGTCGACCTCCGCGAAGAGATACTCGGCGGCGACCGTGCGCCCGGCGCCGGTCACGCCCGACTTCGCGTCGATGACGATGCCCGTCGACTCCACGAGGCGCGCTTCGGCGAGCGGAACGAGCGCGAGCAGCGCCGCGGTCGGGTAACAACCGGGGTTCGCGACCAGGCGCGCCGCGCGCAGGGCCGCGCGCGCGTGCTCCGTCAGGCCGTAGACCGCTTCACCCAGCAACGCCGGAACGGGATGCACGCCATACACGCGCGCATGCTCCGCGGGGTCCCGGAAGCGAAAATCCGAACCGATGTCCACGACCCGCGCTCCACGATCGAGCAGCATCGCGATGCCTTCCGCGGACTTGCCGCTCGGCAACGCCGTGAAGGCGACGTCGCAGCGCGCGGCGACTCGCACCGCGTCGAACGCCTCGAGCCGCAGGTCGATCTTGCGGCGAAACGAAGGCAGAACGTCGGCCAGCGTCTTGCCGGCGCTTTGCTCGGAGGTCACCACCGTGAGGGCGACCTTCGGGTGGCGAGCGAGCAGTCGGACCAACTCGGCGCCCGCGTACCCGGTCGCTCCCACGACCGCGACGCGTACGGCGTCGGTTGGACCGGTCATGGCGCTATCGCTTCGAGTACTGCGGACGCTTCCGTGCCTTGTGGCGGCCGTACTTCTTGCGCTCGACCTCGCGCGGATCGCGCGTCACGAATCCCGCCTTCTTCAGCACACCGCGGAACTCGGGATGCGCCAGCATCAACGCGCGCGTGATCCCGTGCCGAATCGCCGTCGCCTGTGCGGCCACGCCGCCGCCACCGACGTTCACACTGAGATCGTACTGACCGCGGGTGTTGGTCAGATCGAACGGCTGGTGCACGATCATCCGCGAGGTTTCACGCCCGAAGTAATCCTCCAGCGTGCGCTCGTTGACGACGAGTTTTCCCTCGCCGATCGACATCCTGACGCGCGCCACCGCGCTCTTGCGCTTGCCGGTGGCCACATGAACTTCTCGACGCTCTGCCATACCTCTTCCTCGTGGGTTGCCGTCAGAAACTCAGCGTTTCGGGCTTCTGTGCCGCGTGGGGATGATCCGATCCGCGATAGATCTTCAGCTTGGTGGCCAATCGGCGACCCAGCCGATTCTTCGGAAGCATGCCCACGATCGCGGACCGCAGCACCCGCTCGGGTCGCTCGTTCATGAGACGCCCCGCGGTGGTCCGCCGCACGCCGCCCGGATACCCGGTATGGCGGTGGTAGATCTTGTCGGTAATCTTCGCGCCGGTGAGCTTCACCTTTGCCGCGTTCACGACGACGACGAAATCGCCGCTGTCGACGTGCGGAGTAAAGGTCGGCTTGTGCTTGCCGCGCAGGACGTTCGCGACTTGCGTCGCCACACGACCCACGACTCGCGCGTCCGCGTCGACGAGGTACCATCGGCGAGCGTCGAGAGCGTCCTCTCGCGACGCCATGTACGTATCCTTCTTCACCTCAGAGAGTACCTTTCCTAAGAGCGGGGCCGACGAGACTCGAACTCGCGACCTCCTGCGTGACAGGCAGGCGTTCTAACCGGCTGAACTACGACCCCAGAAACGTTGGTCGGGCTCTCCTATCAATCGCACCGCCGGAGTTCAATGGGCGGTGCTGGCATCGAACCAGCGACCCTCGGCTTGTAAGGCCGATGCTCTACCGCTGAGCTAACCGCCCGTCGCGAGGAGACGCTGGACCTAGTTCAAGCTGTCCTTGAGCGTCTTTCCGGGTTTGAACTTCGCCGAGCGGGATGCCGAGATCTGAATCGCTTCTCCGGTCTTCGGATTGCGCCCCGTACGCGCCTTCCTGTCGGAGACCTGGAACGTACCGAAGCCGGAGATGTGAACCTTGTCGCCAGCCTTCAGCGCGGCGACGATGTCGTCGAAGATCGTCGCGACGACACGCTCCGCGGCGAGCTTGGGCAGATCGGTTTTGGTGGCGATCGAATCGACCAACTCGGCCTTGGTCATGCATGCTCCTTCGTCGGCTGAAAAGTGGGCCCGCCATACCAGCCGACATTCAGGGAGTCAATTCAACGCGTTGGCCGAGGGATCAGTGCGTGATGATCTCCGGGGTCGCCGTCGCGGCTTGCGGGAACGGATGCGCCGCCGACTCGGGGGTCATGGCCTGCCGGAGAAAATTCTCCGGCTCGGCCAACACCAACGCCTTCCGCAACACGTCGTCCATGTGGTCCACCAGCTCGAGCCGGATGCACTTCAGGATCGTGGCGGGAATGTCCTTGATGTCGCGGGCATTCTCGGTCGGGAGGAGGATCCGCTTGATGCCGGCACGATGCGCGGCCAGCACCTTCTCCTTGAGACCGCCGATCGGCAGCACGCGGCCGCGCAGCGTGATCTCCCCGGTCATCGCGATGTCGTGCCGGACGGGCGTCCGGGTGAGCGCCGACGTCAGCGCCGTCGCCATCGTGATGCCGGCCGACGGCCCGTCCTTCGGGATCGCGCCCTCGGGAACGTGAATGTGGATGTCGACCTTCTGATAGAAATCGCGATCCAGACCCAACGCCTCGGCGCGCGAACGCACGTAGCTCATCGCCGCCTGCGCCGACTCCTGCATGACGTCGCCGAGCTTGCCGGTAATGATGAGCTTGCCCTTCCCCGGCATGACCGTGACTTCGGTCCCGAGGAGCTCGCCGCCGAGATCGGTCCAGGCGAGCCCGGTCGCGACGCCGACCTTCTGCTCGTCGTCCGCCTTCCCGTAGCGATAGCGCGGCGGCCCGAGCAGCTTCTGCAACGCCTTCGGCGTCACCTTGACCTTGGCGTTCCGATCCTTCTTGACGACCTCCACCGCGGCCTTCCGGCACACCGCGGCAACCTCGCGCTCGAGGTTCCGGACGCCGGCCTCCTTGGTGTAGTGGCGGATGATGCTCAGCAGCGCCGAGTCGGTGAACTCGATGTTGCTCTCCGCCAGGCCGTTCGCCTCGCGCTGCTTCTTCACCAGATAGCGCTTCGCGATGTTGAGCTTCTCGAGCTCCGTGTACCCAGCGATGCGGATGATCTCCATCCGGTCCTGGAGTGGACGCGGAATGCGTTCGAGCGCGTTCGCGGTGGTGATGAACATGATCTTCGAAAGATCGTAGTCGACGTCCAGGTAGTGATCGTTGAACGTGGTGTTCTGCTCGGGATCCAGGACCTCGAGCAGCGCCGACGACGGATCACCGCGGAAGTCGGTGGACATCTTGTCGACCTCGTCGAGCAGGAAGACCGGGTTTCCGGAGCCGGCCTTCTTCATCGACTGGATGATCTTACCCGGCAGCGCTCCGATGTACGTTCGGCGATGACCGCGGATCTCGGCCTCGTCGCGAACGCCGCCGAGCGACACGCGGACGAACTTCCGCCCGGTGGCCCGTGCGATCGACTTGCCGAGCGAGGTCTTGCCGACCCCGGGGGGCCCGACGAGGCAGAGGATCGGACCCTTGAGCTGACCGACCAGGCTCTGCACCGCCAGATACTCGAGGATGCGCTGCTTCACCTTCTCGAGCCCGTAGTGGTCCTCTTCGAGCACCTTCTCGGCGTCGGCGATGTCGAGCTTGTCCTCGGTGAACTCGTTCCACGGCAAGCTGATGAACCAGTCGATGTAGTTCCGCACGACCGTCGCCTCGGCGGACATCGGAGACATCATCTTGAGCTTCTTGAGCTCCTTCTCCGCCTTGTCCCGCGCCTCCGGCGACATCTTCTTCGCCTTGATCTTCTCTTCGAGCTCCTGGACCTCGTTCTTGAACTCGTCCTTCTCGCCGAGCTCCTTCTGGATCGCTCGCATCTGCTCGTTGAGGTAGTACTCCTTCTGGGTCTTCTCCATCTGCTTCTTGACCCGGGTACGAATCCTCTTCTCGACCTCGAGGATCTCGATCTCCGATCGCATGTAGCCGAGGACCTTCTCGAGGCGCTCCGCGGGATCGAGCAGCTCCAGCAGGGACTGCTTGTCTTCGAGCTTGATGCCGAGGTGGGCGACGATCGTGTCGGCAAGGCGCGCCGGATCCTCGATCGACGCCACCGACATGATCATCTCCGGCGGGATCTTCTTGTTGAGCTTGACGTAGTTCTCGAACGTCGAGTTCACGCTGCGAATCAGCGCCTCGAGCTCGGTCGTCTTGTCGTAGGTCTCGACGATCTCGTCGACCTCGACGAGGAAGAACTCGGGGTGATCGACGTACTGCGCGACGCGCGCCCGTTTCTTGCCCTCGATCAACACCTTGACGGTGCCGTCGGGCAGTCGGAGCAGCTGCACGACGCTGCCGAGCGTCCCGACCTGGTAAATGTCCTCCTCGGTCGGGTCGTTGGTCTTGGCGTCCTTCTGGGCGGCGAGCAAGATGAACTTCTGCTTGCCCATCGCCTCTTCGAGGGCGCGAATCGAACGCTGTCGGCCTACGAACAGCGGAACCACCATGTGCGGGAACACGATGATGTCCCGCAACGGCAGCAGTGGGACGCGGAGAGCTCCCGGCTTCGGTGGATCCTTCTTGTCGTTACGGAACAACATACGTCAGCGTCCCCTCCTCACGCAGTCTCGGCCGTCTTCTGGTAGAGCATGATCGGCTGCTCCTTGCGTGTGACCACTTCCTCGGAGATGAGCACTTCCTTGATGTTGGGCTGCGAGGGGATCTCGTACATCACGTCGAGCATGATGTTCTCCATGATCGCCCTGAGACCGCGCGCGCCGGACTTCCGCGTCAACGCCTCTCGGGCGATCGCCGTGAGCGCGCCCTCGGTAAATTTGAGGTGGACGTTCTCCATGTCGAAGAGCTTCTGATACTGGCGCGTGAGCGCGTTCTTCGGCTCCTTGAGGATGCGCACCAGCGACTGCTCGTGCAGCTCCTCGAGCGTCGCGATGACCGGAAGCCGGCCGACGAACTCCGGAATCAGGCCGAACTTGAGGAGGTCCTCGGTCTGCACCTCGTGCAGCAGATCGCTCACCGACTTCTCGTCGCGACGCCGGATGTCCGCGCCGAAGCCCATCCCCTTCATGCCGATGCGGCGCCGGATGATGTCCTCGAGCCCGACGAACGCACCGCCGCAGATGAAGAGGATGTTGGTCGTGTCGACCTGCAGGAACTCCTGCTGCGGATGCTTGCGGCCCCCCTTCGGAGGCACGCTGGCCGTGGTGCCCTCGATGATCTTGAGGAGCGCCTGCTGCACACCCTCGCCGGAAACGTCGCGGGTGATCGAGGGATTGTCGCCCTTGCGCGCGATCTTGTCGATCTCGTCGATGTAGACGATGCCGCGCTGGCACTTCTCGACGTCGTAGTCGGCGTTCTGCAGCAGCGACAGAATGATGTTCTCGACGTCCTCGCCGACGTAGCCCGCCTCGGTGAGGCTCGTCGCATCGGCGATCGCGAACGGCACCTGCAGGAACCGCGCGAGCGTCTGCGCGAGCAGGGTCTTTCCCGAGCCCGTCGGCCCGACCAGCAGGATGTTCGACTTCTGCAACTCGACGTCACCCGTCACCAGCGAAGAGTCGATGCGCTTGTAATGATTGTGCACGGCGACCGCGAGGATCTTCTTGGCGCGCTCCTGGCCGATGACGTACTGATCGAGGACCTTCTTGATCTCGGCCGGCTTCGGAACCGCCGAGGTGGACGTGAGCCCCTCTTCCTGGTCGCACTCCTCGGCGATGATGTCGTTGCAGAGGTCGATGCACTCGTCACAGATGTAGACCGTCGGGCCGGCGATCAGCTTTCGAACCTCGTCCTGGCTCTTCCCGCAGAAAGAGCACACGAGGTTTCCGGTCCGCTCGTCTCCGTGCTTCGCCATGGCGTCTCCCTAGGGCCGTTTAGCCGGCCGATTGACGATCACCTCGTCGATCAGGCCGTACTCGACCGCCTGCTTCCCGGTCATGAACATATCGCGGTCGGTATCCTTCTCGATCTTCTTGATGCTCTGGCCCGTGTGCTTCACCAGCACGTTGTTGAGCTGCTCGCGGATCCGGAGGATCTCGCGAGCCTGGATGTCGATGTCGGCCGCCTGGCCCTGCACGCCTCCGAGCGGCTGATGGATCATGATCCGTGCGTGCGGCAGCGCATAGCGCTTACCCTTCGCACCGGCCGCCAACAGCCACGCCCCCATGCTCGCCGCCTGCCCGAGACACAGCGTTGACACCTCGGGCCTGATGTACTGCATGGTGTCGTAGATCGCGAGGCCGGCGGTGACCGAGCCACCGGGCGAGTTGATGTAGAAATGGATGTCCTTCTCGGGATCCTCCGACTCGAGGAACAGGAACTGAGCCGTGATCAGGTTGGCGACGTCGTCGTCCACCTGGGAGCCGAGAAAGACGATGCGATCTTTGAGAAGGCGGGAGTAGATGTCGTAGGCGCGCTCGCCTCGGCCGGTCTGCTCTACCACCATGGGGATGAGACTGGCTCTAGTCATGTCAGGGCGAGCTTAACTGCTTTTCCGCCTCCCGGCAATCAAGTTTGACGCGTCGGAGCGCGAACGTTCGCGCGCTCGACGACCCAGGAGAGTGCCTTCTCCTGCGCCAAGCGCTCCGCTACCTCACGGCGCGCTTCCGGATGGCGATAGAGGTCGGCAAGGCGCTCGCGTTCGCGCGGCGCGGAGCTCACCATCTCCGCGATCCGCTCGTCGATCTCGGCTTCGGTTGCCGCGAGGCCCTCCTGCGACGCGATGCGCTCCAGAACAAGCGCCGAATGCACCGACTCCCGCGCCCGCACGCGCAGCTCGGCGCGAATCTCGTCGAGCTTCGCCTCGAGCTCGGGGTTCCCGCTGCGCTGCGCGCCGAAGACACCGACCTCGCGCGTCATCGCGTCGAAGCGTTGCGCGGTGAGCGCGTCCGGAACGTCGAACGGGTTGCACTCGACGATCTGCTTCACGAGCGCCATCCGCACACGCTCGTCGGCGTCCCGCTCGGCGGCGGACGCCAGGCCCTGCCGGATCTTGTCGCGGAGCTCGCCCAGCGATCCGCACTCGCCGTGGTCCTTGGCGAACTCGTCGTCGAGAACGGGGAGCTCCTTGCGGCCGATGTCCTTGATCTCGACGCGAAACGTCACCGTCTTTCCGGCAACGTCGGCACTGTGGTGAGACGCCGGATAGTCGATGGCGATGTGGGCGCTCTCCCCGCGCTTCATCCCGACCAGTTTCTCCTCGAAGGGCGGCGGGAACGTGCCGCCCCCGACCTCGACGACGCGGCTCTGCGGTCCGGAGCCCGTGAGCGCGCGGCCTTCGACCACACCCGTGTACGCGATCGACGCCAGATCGCCTTGCGCGACCTCGTCGCGATCCGTGACCGGCACCATCTGCGCGAACGACTGCCGCGCCCGTTCGAGCTGTGCGTCGATCGCCTCGTCTCCGACCGGGTCCACGGTCCGATCGACTTCGAGGTTCGTGTACCCCGCGACGCGGACGTCGGGCTTGATCTCGATCGTGGCGGAGTAGCGCAGCCCCTCGGCCGGCCGAACCTCCTCGGCGACGATCTCCGGACGCGCCACCGCCTGCAGCCGTCGCTCCTCGAGCGCGTGCACGAAGGAATGCTGGATCAGCTCGCCGATGACCTCGCTCTCGACCTGATTGCCGTAGTACTGCTCGAGCACCTTGCGCGGCACCTTGCCGGGGCGAAACCCCTTGATGCGCGCGCGCTGCGACAACCCGCGATACGCGGCATCGATCTTCGCCTGCACCTCCTCGGGCGGCAGGGCGATGCCGAGCTTCTTCTTGATCGGGCTCAGGTCTTCGACGGTGACTTCCACGGCTATTCCTTACGCAGTCCGATCTGCCCTGACAAGTCGGACGCGATGATCACCGCGAGGCGAGTGCGAGAGGGGGGACTCGAACCCCCATCCGACGAGCGGGCTAGATTCTAAGTCTAGTGCGTCTACCAGTTCCGCCACTCTCGCACGCGGGATGCGGCCACGCGCCCGCAAAGGGCGCACCATGGCATCGGTGCTACACCAAAGCGTCGATCGCGCGCAAAGCCCGCTCGTGGCTTGCGGGCGCGCACGACCGGCGGTACGAGCCCCTCCCGTGCCCGATCGCTACGCCGCCCGCGCGCACGGGCTCGCGCTCGTCGTGATCGCGACCGCGACGACCCTCGCATACGCCGGGAGCTTCGGCGGCACGTGGATCTCCGACGACGTCACCGCGATCTTCCAGAACACGACGCTGCGCGCGCTGACGTCCGAAAACCTCCGGATCCTCGTCACCTCGCGCACCGACGGCACAAACTACATCCCGCTGAATTTCCTGTCGCTCGCTCTCGACTATCGCCTGTGGGGACCGGACCCTCGAGGCTTCCATCTGACCAATCTCCTGCTCCACCTCGCGAACGCCGCGGCGGTCTACTGGGCCGTGGCGAGGCTGCACGGGTCGCGCGGCCTCGCGACCGCGGCGGCGCTCCTCTGGTCGTTGCACCCGGTGCAGGTCGAGTCGGTCGCGTGGATCAGCGAACGAAAGAACCTGCTCTCGACGCTCTTCTTCCTCCTCGCGTTCCACATGCATCTCGGTCTGACGGACCGCCCGACCTCGGGGCGCTACCTCGGGCTGGTCACGCTCTACGTCGCCGCCTTGCTATCGAAGGTGAACACGATCGTCCTTCCCGCCCTGCTGCTCTGGTACGAGATCGTCATCCGGCGCCGTTTGCGGGCAGGCGATCTCGCGCGCGCGCTCCCGCTGCTCGCGTGCGGCGCCGTCGTCGCGTGGGCCAATCTGCACGACAACCCGAGCCACGGTGCCGCGTACCACGGCGGCAGCCTCGCGGTGACCATGCGCACGAGCGTGACCACCATCCCGCGCTATCTCTGGAACGTCGTCGCGCCCTTCGATCTCATGGCGTACTACCCGGTGCCCCTGCGCGCGTCGTGGCTCGATCCGACGGTTGTGACCGCGGTCGCCGTCATCGGGGCCCTGATGCTCGTCACGTGCTGGTGCGCGGCCCGCGGGTATGCCGAGGGGTTCTGGCTCGTATGGTTCGGGGTCACCTTGTCGCCGATGCTGAATCTGGTGCCGTTTCCGGCGCTGATGAACGACCGCTACCTCTACCTGCCGTTGCTCGGCGCCCTGGTGCCGCTCCTGCGGCTCGGACAGCGGGCACTCGCTTCGGTCGGCGCCGCGCGCGGCGCGCCCTTCGCGGTCGGAGCCGCGGCCGTCGTGCTCGCGCTTCTCACGACCGCCCGCGTCGCCGTCTTCCACGATCCGCTCTCGCTCTGGGCGGACATGGGGCTCCGCACCCCGTACATCACCGCGGATCAACCGTACGGTCCGGGCCCGCGGACGGAGGAGAAACGCCTCCTCGCCGACGCTCTCCGGTCGCACCCCGAACGCGCCGCGCTCCACAACAACGTCGGGGGCCTCGCCTTCGAAGAGAATCGCCTGTCCGACGCGCTCGCGTCGCTCACCCGGGCGCAGGAGCTCGACCCGAACGATCCCGCGATCGCCCTGAATCTCGGCCGGACCCAGCTTCGCCTCGGCCTTACCGACGACGCGATCCGCACGCTCGAGCGCGCCGTCGCGCTCGAGCCGCCGTCGTTCTTCGCCCGCCTGAACCTCGCGCGCGCGTACCTCTCGAAGGGCGACCTCGCCGCGGCGCGCGCGGAGCTGACGCGCGCCAAGACGCTCAAATCGGACCCGTACTTCTGGAAGGGATTCGAACAGGCCCTGGCGCGCGCGGAGCAACGCGGCTCCTGAGTGGCGGAGCCACGCGCGCCACGGCCAGCGGGGCGGAGACTACGCGCCCGTGAAGAGCCGGCGCGGATTGTCGACGAGCATGGTCGCGATGTCCTCGTCGCCGAGACCGCCGGCCCGCAGTTGCGGCACGATCTTCTTCAGGATCGTCGTCGGCCGCCAATCAGGAAGCATCGCCAGGACGTCTTCGTGGCGGTTCGCGAAGGGCACGGGACGACCCTGCCAGCACGAGATCGAGTCGTGCGACAGCAGGACGTTCCGCGTGTAGCCGGCCTGCGCCAGCTTCAGCACGTTCTTCACCCGGACCTCGTCCGGAACGATGAGCGTGATGCCGAACCGGTCGAACCCGACGAACGCTCCCCGCTCGGCGAGCGACCGGTGGTAGTCGTGGTCGTCGATGCCGTCGGAGTGCCCGACGACCAGACGGCTCGCCGGCACGCCCTCAGCCGCCACGAGATCGATCTGCTCGTGCCCGCAGGACGCTTCCTGCGTGTGCGAGATCAGGGGCACGCCGGTCTCACGCGCCGCCCGCGCGCCGGCCTGGACGAGCTTCCGCTCGTACTCGGAAACCGTGTGTGCTCCGGTGGCGATCTTCACCGCCCCCGCCCGGATCCCGGTATCCCCGATCCCCTCGGTGATCTCCTTTATATAGATGGCGGTGATTTCCTCGAGCGGCAGGTGCCGAAACGTATGGGTAATCCCTTCGGCCTCGAAGTAGGCGCCGGTCGTGCAGACGATCTGCATTCCGCTCTTCCGGGCCAATTCAGCCAGGAACTCGACGTCACGTCCGAGATCCATGGGACAGGGGTCCACGAAGGTGCCGATCCCGAGCCCGCGCAGCTCATGCATCTGATCGACGGCGCGCGCCATCGCCTCCGCGCGCACGAACCGCGGCGCCAGAGCGTCGAGATTCCAGCCCGGAAACCCGACGAGCACGTGCTCGTGGATGAGCGTCCGCCCGAGGGCCTCGGGGGCGACCCCGCCGGTCACGGTCTGTACGGAGCGAACTCGGGTCATGGCGATACCTTTCGAACGCGGCGGAGCGCCGCTCGCGTCGACGTAGCAAGCCCCTCCCGGTGGAACAAGCATGCGGCGATCACCGGTCCGCGGCCGACGCCGCCAGGCGACGCAGGTATTCGTCCCGGGAGATCTCGACGACGCCGAGCGATCGTAGATGCTCGGTCGCGAGCTGGACGTCGAGGAGCTCGAATCCCTCGTCGGCAAGCCCCTCCACGAGCTCCGCGAGCGCGATCTTCGAGGCGTTTGGCGCGCGGTGGAACATCGACTCGGCGGCGAAGAACCGGCCGATGGCGACCCCGTAGACGCCCCCGACCAGCGATCCCTCCTCGTTCCACACCTCGATGCTGTGCACCCATCCGAGTCCGTGCAGCCGCTCGTACGCGCGGCGCATCGCCGGTGTGATCCAGGTCCCTTCGACGCGATCGGCGCAGCCGGCAATCACCCCGGCGCAATCCTGATCGCGCGTGACACGATGGCGCCCCTGGCGCCGCAACCGCGCGAGGCTGCGCGAGCCGCGGAACCCTGCGAGCGGCAGGACCGCCCGCGGGTCCGGCGACCACCAGAGGAGCCGACCGTCGGGATCCGGCCAGGGGAAGATGCCCTGGCGATAGGCGGCCAGGATCGTACCCGGCTCGAGATCGCCCCCCGCCGCGAGACAGCCGTGGCTCGGCGCCGAGGCGGCCGGCGGCATGACGTAGCGGCTCGGCGACGGCTCGATCGGCGACGGGCTCTTCACGGCAGGCTCGTGGGCGTCCGGAGGGCCGAACGCCGTGGACACTCAGCGGGAGCGGCCGGCGAGGTGCGTCCGCAGCTCATGCATTCCACGGAACGTGGCGAGCGCGTCGATCGGCGCGTCGTACGGCATGCCGCGGAACTCACGGTACGCGCGCTCGACGTTGAAGAGCAGTCGCTCGGGCTCCGTCCACCCGGCGTACGGGCCGAGGTCGATGCGTTTGGCGGCCTCGATCTCCGACCGCCCCGCCTCGAAATGACGGCGCGACTCCTCGCGCACGTAGACGAGATAGGCGCGCATCTCACGCGGCCCCTCGAGACCGGAGAGCGGCCCGTGTCCGGGCACGACGACCTCGGGTGCGAGCTCGATGAGGGTATCGAGCGCCGCGAGCCACCGGGCAAAGGTGCCTTCCCAACCGATCGGCGTGCAGAGCCGGAAGAGCACGTCCCCGGTGAAGACCACCCGCTCAGCCGGAAGGTGCACGATCACGTCGCCGACGGTGTGCGCGGGTCCGACGTAGCGCAGTTCCACGCGCAGGCCGTCGAGGTCCAGGTCCAGGCGATCGTCGAACACGGTGGTCGGCGGCGTCAGCTCGATGCCGCTGAAATCCCAGTCGGCCAGCGCCGCGGCGAACGCCGCGATCGCGGGATCGGCGCTGTCGACGGCCCCGCGCAACATCTGCAATCCCGCCGGCGAGGAGTCCTTGCCGAACGCCTCGGCGCACCGGCGATGGCCGATGATCTCGGCCTCGTGGAACAGCTGGTTCCCCCAGCAGTGGTCGCCGTTGTGGTGCGTGTTGACCACGCGCCGCGCCGGGGTCGGCAGCACGCGCCGATAGAGATCCATGAGGGCGCGCGTGTGGGGGAGATCCCAGAACGTGTCGATGACGAGCCCGCCCGCGCGACGCACGAGACCCGAGTTGCTCCAGCCGAGACCACGGTCGGGCGTGACGCACGCGTAGACGTCCGCGGCGATCTCGCGAAGCTCCATACGGGGGCCATACCATCCCCCCGCGACGCTGGCGATGCTCGGCGCTCGCCCTCGCCCCCTCGGCGCTGCGTCTCCCGAACCCAGGGACAACCTAGCGGGTGCCCGGCGCGGCTGTTACAGTTTCTCGCGACGCACGCATGAGGGCGACGGGGAGCGAGGAAGCGGCGGTCGGATCGGACGTCGAGCCGCCGCGATTCGTGATCGAGCACGTCGCACCGACGGCCGACGCCGGCCGCCATCCGATCAAGCGCATCCTCGGCGAGCCCTGCCCCGTGACGGTCGACATCCTGCGCGACGGCCACGACGTCCTGGCCGGCCGCATCGCGTTCCGCGGCCCCGGCGACACGGCCTGGCGGTACGCGTCGCTCGCCTACGACTACGACAGCGACCGCTGGCACGGGAGCTTCCTCCCGGATCGGCTCGGCCGCTGGACGTACACCATCGAGGCATGGACGGACCGCTTCGCCACGTGGCGGCGCGCGCTCGCGGCGCGGCTCGACGCGGGCCGCCCCCTCGAGGCGGATCTGCGCGAAGGCGCGGCGCTCCTTCGCGAAGCGGCGCCGCACGCGCCGGCCGCGGCGCTCGCACGCGCCGCCGCCGCGCTCGGCCGCGTCGACGTACCGTCCGCCGAGCGCGCGTTGACGGTGCTCCGCGACGACACGCTCGCCGAGCTCGTCGCACGCCATCTCCCCGCGCCCGACCGGACGCGCCACGCCGTCGACCTGGTCGTGATCGTCGATCGCGAGCGCGCCCGCTTCGCCGCCTGGTACGAGCTGTTCCCCCGCTCGTGCAGCCCGCTCCCCGGCCGGCACGGCACGCTGCGCGACGCCGCCGAGCGCTTGCCGGCCCTCGCGGCGCTCGGATTCGATGTCGCATACCTTCCGCCGATCCACCCGATCGGACGCACGCACCGCAAGGGTCCGAACGGCGCCCCGACCGCGGGTCCGGACGATCCGGGAAGCCCGTGGGCGATCGGAGGAGACGCCGGCGGCCACACCGCGATCGAGCCCGCGCTCGGCACACTCGCCGACTTCGACCACCTCGTCGCCGTGGCCGCGCGCCACGGGTTGGAGATCGCGCTCGACTTCGCGCCGCACTGCTCGCCGGACCACCCGTGGATCCGCGAGCATCCCGACTGGTTCGTCCGACGCGCCGACGGGTCGATCCGGTGCGCCGAGAACCCGCCCTACACGTTCGAGGACATCGTGCCGGTCGACTTCTGGTGCGCCGACCGCGCGGCGCTCTGGGCGGCGTGGCGCGACGTCGTGCTCTTCTGGATCGAGCACGGCGTCCGCACCTTCCGCGTCGACAACCCGCACACGAAGCCCTTCGCCTTCTGGGAGTGGCTGATCGCCGACGTCACCCGCGCGCACCCCGACGTGCTCTTCCTCGCCGAGGCCTTCACCCGTCCGAAGGCGGTCCGCGCGCTCGCCGCGCTCGGCTTCAGCCAGTCGTACACCTACTTCATCTGGCGGACGACGGCGGCGGAGCTGCGCGCGTACCTGACGGAGCTCACCCAGGGAGAGCTCGCCGAGATCCTGCGACCCGCCCTCTTCCCGACGACGCCCGACGTGCTGCACGCCTACCTCCAGACCGGCGGCCGCGCGGCCTTCCGGGTGCGCTTGCTGCTGGCCGCGACGCTCTCGCCGCTCTACGGCATCTACAGCGGCTACGAGCTCTGCGAAGCGACCCCGTTGCACGCGGGCGGTGAGGAGTACCTCGACTCGGAGAAGTTCCAGCTGCGCCGGCGCGACTACGACGCCGCGGGCAACCTGAACGACGACGTGCGCGCGCTGAACGACCTTCGGCGGCGCCATCGCGCGCTCCAGCTCGCCAACAATCTCGCCTTCCACGATGCGGGCGCCGAGCACCTGTTGTGGTACTCGAAGCGCGGTGATGCCCCGGAGGAGACCCTGCTCGTCGTCGTGAACCTCGACCCGCACCACGTGCGCGAGTCCATGGTCGAGGTCCCCCTCGAAATGCTCGGCCTCGGCGAGGACGCGTCCTTCGAAGTCGAGGAGTGCCTGAGCGGCGAGCGCTTCGCGTGGCGGGGCCGGCGCAACTACGTCCGGCTCGACCCCGCGGACCGGGTCGGCCAGATCTTCCGCCTCCGCGCGCCGAGCATTCCCGCATGAGCGCGAACGACGTGCGCGTCTGGCCGGGCGCCCCGCAGCCCCTCGGCGCCACCTGGGACGGCGAAGGCGTCAACTTCGCGATCTTCTCCGCCCACGCGACGGCGATCGAGCTCTGCCTCTTCGACGACGCCGACCGCGAGGCCGCGCGCGTTCCGCTGGTCGAGCGCGACCAAGGGGTCTGGCACGCCTACCTGCCGGACGTCCGCCCCGGCCAGCGCTACGGCTACCGGGTCCACGGACCGTACGATCCGCAACGCGGTCATCGGTTCAATCCGCAGAAGCTCCTGGTCGATCCCTACGCGCGGGCGCTCAGCGACGGCGGCCGCTTCGGCCCCTCGCTCTTCGGCTTCGCTCCGGCCGAGCCGGAGGACGACCTCGTCCCGAGCCCGCTCGACAGCGCCGACGCCGCGCCGAAGAGCGTCGTCGTCGAGTCCGCGTTCACGTGGGGCGACGACCGTCCGCCCCGCGTCTCGTGGAGCCGCACGGTGATCTACGAGTGCCACGTGAAGGGCCTGACCGCGCGCCACCCCGAGGTGCCGGCGCGCCTGCGCGGCACCTACCTCGGCCTCGCGACCGACCCCGTGATCCAGCACCTCCAGAGCCTCGGCGTCACCACGATCGAGCTGCTGCCGATCCATCAGGCGATCGTCGATCGCCATCTCTTCGCGCGCGGCCTCACCAACTACTGGGGCTACAACACGCTGGCGTTCTTCGCCCCCGACGTGCGCTTCGCGACCGCCGGCGGCGGCGCCCAGGTCGCCGAGTTCAAGACGATGGTGAAGCGGCTCCACCGCGCCGGCCTCGAGGTGATCCTCGACGTCGTCTACAATCACACCGGCGAGGGCGATCAGCGCGGGCCCACGCTCTCGCTGCGCGGCATCGACAACGCCGTCTACTACCGCCTCGACGCCGGCAACCCGCGCTCCTACGTCGACGTCACCGGCTGCGGCAACACCTTGAACCTCCCGCACCCGCGCACGACCCAACTGGTGCTCGATAGCCTGCGGTACTGGGTCGAGGAGATGCACGTGGACGGCTTCCGCTTCGATCTCGCGCCGGTGCTCGGCCGCGGCGCCGCCGTCGACGTGCGCAGCGACGCGTTTTTCGAGATGGTGCGCCAGGATCCGGTCCTCTCGCGCGTGAAGCTCGTCGCCGAGCCGTGGGACCTCGGACCAGGCGGCGACTGGGGCGGCGCGTTCCCCGCCGGATGGTCGGAGTGGAACGGCCGCTTCCGCGACGGTGTCCGCCGCTTCTGGCGCGGCGATCCGGGCCGCGTCGCCGACCTCGCGTCGCGCCTCTCGGGCTCGAGTGAACTCTTCGGACCGAACGGTCGGAACGCCGATGCGAGCATCAACTTCGTCACCTGCCACGATGGATTCACGCTGCGCGACCTCGTGAGCTACGACCAGAAGCACAACGAGGCCAACGGCGAAGACAATCGCGACGGCACCAACGACAACTGGAGCCGCAACTGGGGCGCCGAGGGGCCGACGGCGGCGGTCGAGGTCCTGCGCCAGCGCGCCAGCACCGAGCGCAATCTCCTCGCGACGCTCGCCTTCTCGCAGGGCGTCCCGATGCTCCTCGCGGGCGACGAGATGCACCATACCCAGCACGGCAACAACAATGCTTACTGCCAGGACTCGGAGCTGAGCTGGGTCGACTGGAACCTCGACCAGCCCGCCCGCGACCTTCTCGCGTTCACGCGCCGCGTGTTCGCGATCCGCGCCGGCAACCCCGTGCTGCGGCGCCGGAGCTTCTTCCACGGCGGCGAGATCTCGGGCACGGGGCTGAAGGACGTCGCATGGTTGCGTCCCGACGGTCAGGAGCTCACCGAGGCCGACTGGCACCATCCCGAGGCGCACGTGCTCGGCATGCTCATCCACGGACGGGCGACCGACGAGAAGGACGATCGCGGCCGCCCGGTCGTCGGCCGGACCTTGCTGCTCCTCGCCAACGGCGGAACGCGACCGCGCGCCTTCAACCTGCCGCGCCTCGGCCGCCCCGGCGAATGGCACGAGCTCGTGCACACCGCCCGCAACACGACCCGTACGATCAAGGCCGACGTCGTGAATCTCGTCGGCCATTCGCTCGTGCTCCTGCGCTACGAGGATCGCGGGTGAGCGACACGCTCACCGCGGCCGAGCGCCGCCTCGCCGCCGGTCGCCACCCGACCCCGCACGACGTCCTCGGCGCGCATCCCGCCACGGTCGGCGGCATCAGGGGCGCCGTGGTGCGCGCCTTCCATCCGGACACGACTGCGGTCGAGGTGCTCGGACCCGACGGCCGGGCGACGCCGGCGACGGCGCGCGGGAACGGCGTGTTCGCCGCCTTCCTCGCGGGCGCCGCTCCCCCCTTCTCCTATCGCCTCCGCTTCCATTTCCCAGACGGCCGCACCTGGGAGCGCGACGATCCGTATCGCTTCCTGCCGACGCTCGGCGACCTCGACCTCCACCTCTTCGGGGAGGGCACGCACCGCCGCCTGTGGCGCCATCTCGGCGCCCATCGGCGCCGCGTCGAGGGCAGCGACGGCGTCGCCTTCGCCGTCTGGGCGCCGAGCGCCAAGCGCGTCTCGGTGGTCGGGGACTTCTGCGGCTGGGACGGCCGCCTCTTTCCGATGCGCCAGCTCGGCTCCTCCGGCGTCTTCGAGCTCTTCGTCCCCGGCGTGCAGCCCGGAGCGCTCTACAAGTACGAGATCGTCACCCCGCAAGGCGAGCTCCGTCTCAAGACGGATCCCTTCGCCGCGGCGATGGAGCGTGAGCCCGGCACGGCCTCGCGCGTCGTCGCCGACAGTGCCTATGCCTGGGGCGACGACGTCTGGATGCGGGCGCGGCGCGCCCACGATCCGACGCGCAGCCCGATGGCGATCTACGAGGTCCACCTCGGGTCGTGGGCGCGCGTGCCCCATGAAGGCAACCGCTCGCTCGGCTATCGCGAGATCGCCCCGCGTCTCGCGAGACACGCGCGCGAGCTCGGCTTCACGCACGTCGAGCTCCTGCCGATCATGGAGCATCCGTTCGAGGGCTCGTGGGGCTATCAGGTGACGGGCTACTACGCGCCGGCGGCGCGCTGGGGCGTACCGGACGACTTCCGCTTCTTCGTCGACATCTGCCACCAGCACGGCCTCGGCGTCATCCTCGACTGGGTTCCGGCGCACTTTCCGCGCGACGACTACGCACTCCGCCGCTTCGACGGGACGGCGCTCTACGAGCACGACGACCCGCGGCGCGGCGAGCACCCCGACTGGGGCACGCTCATCTTCAACTACGGCCGGCGCGAGGTCGCGAACTTCCTGGTCGCCAACGCCCTCTACTGGCTCGACGAGTTTCACGTCGACGGCCTCCGCATCGACGCCGTCGCCTCGATGCTCTATCTCGACTACAGCCGCCGCGAGGGCGAGTGGCTGCCGAACCAGTACGGCGGGCGCGAGAACCTCGACGCGGTGGCCTTCCTCCGCGACCTGAACGACACGATCGCCACGGAGCAGCCGGGCTGTTGCACGATCGCCGAGGAGTCGACGGCATGGCCCGGCGTCACGCACCCGACCAACGCCGGCGGTCTCGGGTTCTCGCTCAAGTGGAACATGGGCTGGATGCACGACACGCTCGGCTATTTCGCGCGCGAACCGATCCATCGCCGCTTCCACCACGACGAGCTCACCTTCGCAATGCTCTACGAGCACCGCGAGCGCTTCGTGAACCCGCTCTCGCACGACGAGGTCGTGCACGGGAAGCAATCGTTGCTCGAGAAGATGCCCGGCGACGAGTGGCAGAAGCTCGCGAATCTTCGCGTGCTCCTCGCGTATCAGTACACCCGGCCCGGAAAGCAGCTGCTGTTCATGGGAACCGAGCTCGCGCCCCACCACGAATGGAATCACGACGCGAGCCTCGACTGGCACCTCGGGGACCGGCCGTCCCGCCGCGGCCTCGCGCGTTTCCTCGCCGCGCTCGGCGCGCTCTACGTGGGCACCCCGTGCTTCTGGCGCGGCGACCCCGACGGCGCGTCGTTCGCCTGGATCGACTGTGCCGACCGCGAATCCTCGATCGTGAGCTATCAGCGCCGCGACGGCGACGCGCACGCCGTCGTGGTGCTGAACCTGACGCCCATCCCCCGCCCGGGATATCGGCTCGGCGTGCCGAGCGCCGGCCGCTACGCGCTCCGACTCGACAGCGACGCCGCCTTCTTCGGCGGCTCGGGCCACCTCCACGCCGACGTCTTCGCCACCGAGCCGCTGCCCTGGCAGGACCAGCCGCAATCGATCCGACTGACGTTGCCACCGCTCGCGGCGCTCGTCCTCACGCCGGCATGACCGCGATGGCGACGCCGCGCCCCGCACTCCGACGACTCGCCGCGCGCCTCGGCGTCCTCCCGCGCTACGTCGACACGAGCGGCCTCGTACGTCACACCTCGGATCGTACGGCCGAGGCGCTCGTCGCGGCCCTCGGCCACGATGCCTCGACCGAAGCGGAGGCCGTACACGCCGCCCGGCTCCTCGCCGCGCGCGCCGCCGTGGCGCTCGCGCCGACTCGCGTCTGCGGGCCCACGGCGGCGCGCCGGCTGCCGGTGACGCTTCCCGCAGCGCATCAGCGGCGTCACGGGGAATGGCACGTCGAGCTCACCGACGAACGCGGCGACCGCACCACCGCGTCGGGATACGTCCGCGGACGTCGCGCCAAGGCATCGATGGGACTGCCCTTCACGCCGCCGCTCGGGTACCACCGCCTGCGCCTCACGCTCCGCGCGCGCGGCGCGCCCGACGTGACCGCCGCGCAGACGCTGATCGTCGTGCCGCCGCGCTGTCCGCTGCCGCGGGCGCGACTCGGCAGCCGCGGCGTATTCGGCCTGCTCGCGAATCTCTACGCGATCGAGAGCGCCCGCAACTGGGGCGCCGGCGACTTCGGCGACCTCGCGACGCTCGCCGACTTCGCCGGCGAGATCGGCGCCGCGTTCGTCGGCGTGAATCCGCTGCACGCCCTCCGCAACGCGCGCCGCGAGATCAGCCCGTACAACCCCGTGAGCCGACTCTACCGGAACCCGCTCTACCTCGACGTCGAGGCCGTGCCCGAGATCGCCGACACGCCGGGCGTCGCGCGCGCCCTCGGCGGCCGCGCGATGCGCGAGCGCCTCGATCACCTCCGCGGCGGGGCGCGCGTCGACTACGCGGGCGTGATGGCCGTGAAGGCCCCGGTGATCGCGGCGCTCTACCGCACCTTCGCGCGCCTCCACGGCGGGGCGGACACGGCGCGCGGACGCGCGTACCGCCGCTACTGCCGCGAGGAAGGTCCCGCCCTCCGCGACTTCGCTACGTACGTCGCGCTCGAGGAGCACCTCGCCGCGACCGCCGGCCGCGACTGGCGCCGCTGGCCCCGCGCCTACCGCGACCCGGGGTCGCCGGCGGTCGAAGCGTTCCGGGTACGTCATGCCGCGGCGGTCGAGCGGGCACAGTGGGTGCAGTTCGAGCTCGACCGCCAGCTGGCCACGGTCGCCGCGCGCGCCCGGCGCGCGCGGCTCGCGATCGGCGTCTACCAGGACGTCGCGCTCGGCTCGGCGGCCCGCGGCGCGGACGCGTGGGCATTCCCCGGACGCTTCGTGCTCGACGGCACGAGCCTCGGCGCGCCGCCGGACGGCCTCGCGCCCGCCGGCCAGAACTGGGGCTTGCCGCCGCTCGATCCGCACGCGCTCCGACGCGACGGCTACGCGTACTGGACGCGGCTCCTGCGGTCGGCGTTCCGCCACGCGGGCGCCCTCCGCATCGATCACGTCCTCGGCCTCTTCCGGCAGTTCTGGATCCCGCCGCGGCGCCCCGGCACGGAAGGTGCCTACGTGCGGTTCCCCGCCGATGATCTTCTCGGCATCCTCGCGCTCGAGAGCACCCGCGCCGGAGCGCTCGTGATCGGCGAGGATCTCGGCACCGTCCCGCCCGGTCTCCCGGAACGTCTCCACCGCGTCGGCGCGCTCTCGACCCGCGTCCTGCTCTTCTCGCGCGACCGGCGGGGCGCGTTCCTGCCGGCATCGAGATATCCCCGTCAGGCCCTTCTCGGCGCAAACACGCACGACATGGTGCCGCTCGCGGGCTGGACCGCGGGACGCGACCTCGTGCTCCGCCGCCGCCACGGTCAGCTGCGGAACGCGCGCGCGCTCGCAGTCGCGCGGCGCGAGCGGCGTGGAGCGGTCGCGGCGCTCCGGATGCTGCTCGTCGATGCCGGGCTCTGGCCGCCCGACCACCCCGCCGACGGGGCCGACCCGGCGTTCCGCGGCGCCGTCCATGCCTTCCTCTGTCGCACGCGGAGCGCGCTCGTCGGCATCGCGTTCGACGATCTGGCCGGAGCGGTCGATCCCGTGAACCTCCCCGGCGTCGACCTCGACCACTATCCGAGCTGGAGCCGCCGTCCGGGCCTCCCGCTCGAGCGCCTCGCGACGGAGCCCGCGGTCGCGCGGGCTTTGGCGGATACGGCGCGCCGCCGCCGCTGACGGCGGTTCGGCGCTGGACCCCCGCGCTTCGCGCGGGGTCGCCGGTCACCGAAACGCGAGCCTTGGCGGTGCGGGTCGCGTCGAGTACAGGGAGACGTGCGCGGGGAGCGATGACCCGCCTTCGAGGAGATCATGGGAGACATCAGCGTCGGCGAGCTGCTCATTCGAAGCCTTGCGGCAGAAGGCATCGAATTGATGTGCGGCATCATTGACGGCGCCCACATACCGATGGTCGTGCACACGGCCAAGTACGGAATCCGCTACGTGAACACGCGTCACGAAGAAGCCGCGGTCCACCTCGCCGAAGGCTATGCCAGGATCGCGCGCAAACCTTCGGTCGTGATCGGCAATCCCGCCTGCGGCACCGGCAACATGCTCGCGGGTCTGGTCAGTGCCCACGGCGAAGGCCATCCCGTGCTCGCCATCGGAACGTTGCGCAGCCGGGTGCGAACCGACCCCAACCGGGGTGGGGCGTGGCAGGCGGCCGACACCGAGGCGATGGCACGTCCGATCACGAAGTACAGCGCCACCATCCGGCAGTGGGAGCGCGTCCCCGAGATGGTCCGCGCGGCCTTTCGTGCGGCGCTCACGGGTCGTCCGGGTCCCGCCTTTCTCGCGATCCCCGACGAGCTGCTCGCCACGATGATCGACGAAGCGCACGCGCCGGCCGTCTTCCCCGCCGCCCGCTATCGCGTGACCGACATGGGAGCGGGGGATCCCGCGCAGGTGGAGCGCGCCGCGGAAGCGCTGATGCATGCGAAACGGCCGTTCATCCATGCGGGCAAGGGGGTTCTCTGGTCCGATGGCGCCGCCGAGCTTCTGGCGCTCGCCGAACATCTCGCCGCGGGCATGAGCGCCACACTCGGCGCACGCGGCGTGGTGCCCGAGAATCATCCGCACTATTTCCACCCCTTCGATCTCGCCGGCGTGGGGAAGGCGCGCAGCGAGGCCGACGTGATTCTCGTCGTAGGCGCACGGCTCGGCGAATACGACTCGTGGGGCATGCCGCCGACGTGGGGGACGCCGGCGCGGCAGACGACGGTCCAGATCGATGCCGATCCGATGTCGATCGGGCTCAACCGCCCGGTGGACATCGCCGTGGTCGCGGACGCCAAGAAGGCGCTGGCGGCGCTGCTCGCCAGGATCCGGGACAAGGCTCCCGCGCGGCAAGAGATGGCGGGCCTCGCCGAGTATCGCGAGCAGTCCGCCACGACCATCATGAAGGGCATCGAGTACCTCGCACACCCCGGCGCGACCGGGCTCAACCCCGGACAGATGGTGCTCGCCATCCGCGAGTTCTTTCCGCCCGACGCCGTCACGGTCCTCGACGGCGGCAATACGACGCTGACCGGCGTCGCCTATCACCCGATCCTGACGCCCCACAGCTTTCTCTACTCGGTCAAGATGGGATACCTCGGCACGGGCCTGCCTTTCGCGCTCGGCGCGAAGCTCGCGGCCCCGGACCGCCCGGTTTGTACGATCACCGGGGACGGCGCTTTCGGGTTCAACGTGATGGAGCTCGAGACGGCCGTTCGCGAGCAGTTGCCGATCATCGTGGTCGTCGCCGTCGACAACGCGTGGGGCATGGAGAAGACGGCCTTCAACGCGCAGGGATTCGGTCCGAGCGATTGGGCCGAGCGCGGTATCGACATGGGGGCGGTGCGCTACGACGGCATCGCGGAGATGATGGGTTGCCACGGTGCATACGTCCGAACGCAGGACGAGCTCCGCCCGGCGCTCGAGCGCGCGCTGGCGGCGCGCAAGCCCGCCGTGCTGCACGTCGAGGTCGATCGCGATCTCAACACGACGCCGCCCGGCTACGAGCAGTTCCGCAAGGCGAGAAACACGGCCGTGTACTGAGGGCGCGCGGCCGTGCTGCTCTCGAGCGCGAAGGTCTACGTCACGGGCGGTGCGAGCGGGATCGGCCTGCGCGTCGCCGAGCTGTTCGCGGAGCGCGGCGCCGACGTGGCGATCTTCGACGTCGCTCCCGGCGACACCGCCGCGCGCCGGATCGAGGGCGCGCGCCGAGCGACCTCCCAACGCGTCCACCACTACGCGCTCGACGTCACCGATCCCGTGGCGGCCGAGCGGATCTTCCGCGCCGCGTCGCTCCAGTCGGGGCCACCGGACGTCGTGTTTCACGCCGCGGGCGTCGGCGGCTTCTCGCGGCCGTTCGCGGAGTTTCCCGCCGAACGGTTCGAGCGCATGATCCGGGTCAATCTCCTGGGGACCCGCAACGTCGCCGCGGCCGTGCTTCCGTTGATGCGGCCCGGATCGAAGCTCGCGCTCGTCGCATCGCTGGCCGGACTCATGGCCGCCTACGGCCAATCGGGGTACGCCGCCTCCAAGCACGGCGTCGTCGGACTCGCGGGCGTGCTGCGCGTCGAGTACGCGCAGCACGGGATCGACGTGTGCGTCGTTTGTCCCCCGGAGATCGACACGCCCATGTCGCGTGAAGACGCGACGACTCGTCCCGTGGAGACGACGGCCATGAAGCTCTTCGCGGGAACGCTGGCGCTCGACCCCACGTGTCGCTACATGATCGAGGCGGTGATGCGCGGACGGTCCCTCGTCGTCCCGGGACGCCGCGCGCGCCTCGCGTGGGCGATGCAGAAGCTGCTGCCGCGCACGTTGCTCGACCGGTTGGCCGATCGCATGGTGGCGAAGGCACGCCGCGGCGATGCGCAACGCCGTACCGCCAGAGGATGACCATGCGAGTTCCGATCGGATCCGGCGGTCAGACGCCCGCGCTGCCGGGTCGGGTCTTCGTCACGGGCGCCAACGGATTCATCGGGCGCGCGCTGATGACCCGCTACCGCGCGCTCGGCGTCGACGTGCGCGGCGTGGACGTGAGCGGGGACGCCGCGTGGAGCGTCGTCGCGGGCGACGTGGGCGAGGCCGGGGGCTGGCAAGCGCATGCCGCGGGGTGCGACCTCGTGATCAACACCGTCGCGGTGGTGTCGAATACCGCGCCGCGGCCGCTCTACTGGCGGATCAGCGTCAACGGCGTGCGCAAAGCGCTCGATGCCGCCGTCGCGGGCGGCGCCGAGCGCTTCATCCAGATCTCCTCGTGCGCCGCCTTCGGGAAGCAGTTCCCGCCCGACGCCGATGAGACCTATCCGGTCGCGGCAGCGACCGGTCGCGCGTACGACGACGCCAAAGGCGGCAGCGAACATCCGGCGCTGGCGGCGCACGCGGCCGGTGAGATCGCCTGCACGATCGTTCGTCCGGGCGACGTCTACGGCCCCGGCTCGCGACCCTGGGTGCTTCTCCCTCTCGAGGTGATCCGCAAGGGAATGTTTCTGCTGCCGGCGTACGGCAAGGGAATCCTGAGCCCGACCTACATCGATGACCTCGTGGATGGGATCGTGCTCGCCGGGGGGACGAGTGCCGCGGCTGGACACATCTTCTCGATCACGGGCGGCGTCGCCGTGACGTGCGAGGAATACTTCGCCCATCTCTGCCGTTGGGTGAAAAAGTCCGGACGGCCGCGAGCGTACTCGACTGCGACCGTCGCGCGCCTGGCGCGCATCGCCGGCGTCCTGCGCCGGTTGACGGGCCAGAAGAGCGAAGCCGGACCCGAGGCGCTCGCGCTGCTCACGAAGCCGGCGACGGTCTCGATCGCGAAGGCGCGGCGCGTGCTCGGCTACGAGCCGAAGATCGATCTCGCCGAAGGCATGCGGCGTACGGAAGCGTGGCTACGGGAAAAAAATCTTCTCCCGCCCGAAAGCATCGGCCGGTGACCTCACCACCCGCCGCCGGGAGCGGGATCAGCGCTGGCGCCCCGCCCGCCGTAGCCAGACGTAGAACGGCCACCCCACGAGCAGCACGCCGAGGCCGATGGCGCACTCGAGCGGCCGCCCGAGAAGCATCGCCACCGCGATGCCGCCGTTCGCGACGAGGTAGAGCGCCGGCACCCAGGGATACCCCCAGGCGCGGTACGGGCGGCGGAGATCGGGACGACGGCGGCGCAAGCGGTACAACACGGCGGTGTCGGCCATGGTGGCGAGCACGATCGCGAAGGTCGTGTAGTCGAGGACGCGCGGAAACCGGCGCAGCACGAGCAGCAGGACGATTGCGACCAGCGCCTGCGCGATGATCGCGCGATGCGGCGTCCGGTACTCCGGGTGCACCTCGTGCGCGCCGCCGACGAAGAGCCCGTCGAGCGCCATGGCGTAGGCGATGCGCGGGCCGACGAGGATCGTCGCGTGCAGCGTCCCGAGGATCGAGGCGACCACGAACGCGCCCATGAAGCGGCCGGCCGCCGCGCCGAAGAGCGCCTGCGCGCTCGCCGCGCCGACGTTCGGCTCGACCGCGAGCGCCGCGAGGGGCAGCGCATAGAGGTAGACGACGTTCAGCGCCATGTACGCCAGCATGCAGAGGCCGAGCCCGAGGAAGAGCGCGCGCGGCAGCGTGCGCGCGGGATCGTGGATCTCGCTCGCGACGTACACGGGCGCGTTCCATCCGAGATAGGTGAAGAGCACCGGCGACAGGGCGAGACCGAAGGCGGAGAGCGGCGCCGCCGATGCGGCGCCCACGACGAGCGGTCGCAAGCGGCCGACGTCGCCGCCGCCCGCGGCCAGCGCGGCGCCCACGAAGAGCGCCGCGCCGCCGAGCTTGAGCCAGCTGCCGAGGTTGTTGACCTGCACGCCGCGCCGGACTCCGACGTAGTTGATGGCCGACGTGCCGACCGTCGCGGCGACCGCGAGCGCAAGCGCGCCCGTCGACCCGAGCCCGACCTGCGGCGCGACCGCCTCGCCGAAGGCGGCGGCGAGCGACGCCACGGTGCCGGCGTAGATCACGAAGAAGCTCAGCCACCCGACGAGAAACCCCGCCGCGGGATGCCAGCCCTCGCGCAGGTACACGTAGTCGCCGCCCGCACGCGGGTACATCGCGCCGAGCTCCGCGTTGGCAAGCGCGCCCGCGAGCGAGAGCAGGCCGCCGACGAGCCAGGCGGCGAGCACGAGGCCGGGGTGCGGCAGCAGCGCGGCGATCGCGGCCGGCGTGAGGAAGATGCCCGAGCCGATCACCGACGACACGACCAGCATGACGGTGTCGAGCGTCCCGAGCTCGCGCGCGAGTCGATCCCGAGGATCGGCGCCGTGCGGCTCCGCCTCGAAGCCCGTCGTCACCGCCACACCCGCCCCGTAGCACGAACCGGCCGTCGGGTGTCGCGGGATGGACTCGCGGCCGCAATCGAGTAGATTGCGCGCTCGCGCCGCGGGACGTGTCGACGGCGGCGTGGCAAGGGGGAACGGTGACGGCGACGACGGTCGGCATGCTCCGCAGGATCAACTGGGTCACGACGATCTTCTTGGTATCGACGCCGCTCGTCGCGGTGGTGTGGGGCGCCCTGCACATCAGCGCGATGGGCATCGGCGCGAGCGAGCTCGCGGTCTTCGCCTTCTACGTCTGCGCGACCGGGTTCAGCATCACGACCGGCTACCATCGTCACTTCGCCCACGGGGCCTACGAGTGCTCGCGGATCGTCAAGGTGTTCTACCTGATCTTCGGGGCGGCGGCGTTCCAGCACTCGGTGCTCTCCTGGTGCTCCGATCATCGGCGCCACCACAAGCACCTCGACCGCGACGAGGATCCGTACAGCATCACCCGCGGCTTCTTCTGGGCCCACATCGGCTGGCTCCTCGTCACGGACCACAGGAAGGCCGAGGACTTCTCGAACATCCCGGACCTGGTCGCCGACCCATGGATCCGCTGGCAGCACGCCTGGTACCTGCCGATCGCGGTCGTCATGGGCTTCGCCGTCCCCTTTGCGCTCGGCTGGGCGGTGGGCCACCCCTGGGGCTTCGTGCTCTGGGCGGGCGTGTTCCGCGTCGTGCTCGTGCACCACTCGACCTTCCTCGTGAACTCGCTCGCGCACCGCATCGGCCGGCGGCCGTACCTGCGGGCGATCTCGGCCCGCGACAGCATCGTGACCGCGCTCCTCACCTTCGGCGAGGGCTACCACAACTTCCATCACCGCTTCGCGACCGACTATCGGAACGGCGTCGGCCGCGCCTCCTGGGACCCGACGAAGTGGCTGATCCGCGGCCTCGAGATGGTCGGGCTCGCCTGGGATCTGCGCCGCGTCCCGACCGAGCGCATCGTGGCGGCCGAGCTCGACTGCGACTCCGAGCGGCTTTCCGAGCGCCTGGAGCGGCGGCGCGGCGGCTCCGAGCAGGCGGGCGCGCACGTCCGGGAACGCTTCTCCGAGATGGCCGCGAGCGTGCAACGCGCCGCCGCCGCGCTCACGACGCGCGAGCGCGAGCTCGCCCTCGCCCGTCGCCACTGGGGCCGCAACCGCGCCGAACAGCTTCGCCACCTGCGCGCCGAGCTGCGGGCCGCCCGGCTCGAGATGCGCGCGGCCCGCGTCCGCTGGCAGGCGATCCTCGCCGATCTGCTCGAGGGGCCCGTCGCGGCGCCATCCTCCTCCTGAGCCTGCCCGAGCCGCCCGAGCCTGGCGCGGAGGTTGCACCACAGCCGCGCATGGGCTCCTCGACGCGAAGAAACCCGAGATCCGGCAAGGGGGAGGCCGGACGCGTTCTCGTTCCCGAGAAGGGCCGGCGCCGGGCATTCGCGGCCCTGGCAATGCTCGCGCTCGCCGCCTGGGGCCCGGCGCCGGCCGGGGCGATCTCCGGCGACGAAGTGATGCGGCGCTCGCTCGAGGCACGCAACCTCGGCGACGAGGCGTATCGCGCCTACCGGGTCGAGCTCACCGCGCGCGACGGCAGCACCGTCACCCGCACCGTGTCCACCTATCGCAAGAACTGCGACGGCGCCTCCAAGCAGCTCGTCGTGTTCCGTGAGCCGTCCGACATCGCCGGCGCGGCGTTCCTGAGCTGGATCCATCCCCACCGGATGCCCGACATGTGGCTCTATCTGCCCGAGCTCGGGCGGCCCCGGCAGGTGAACGCCGCCACGCGCGGCGAGAGCTTCCTCGGCTCCGATTTCACGTACGAGGATCTCGGCGCGCCGACGCAGGACGAGCGGACGCACCTCCTCGTCGACGAGCCGGTCGTCGAGAGCGAGCCGACGTACCGGATCGAGAGCCGGCCGCGCGCCATCGACCACTACGCCCGCATCCTCACCTGGGTGCGGCAGACCAGCTTCCTGCCGGTCCGCGTCGAGTACTTCGACGCCCGCGACGCGCTCGAGAAGGTGGGCCGCTACTTCGATGTCCGGGTCGTGAACGGCATCCCGACGCTCGCCGCGCTCGAGATGGCGAACGTCCGCACGGGGCACCGGACCGCCGTCACGCTGCTCGACGCGGAGTACGATCGCCCGGTCGACTGCGCGATCTTCAGCGAGCGCTGGCTCTCGCGTGCCCGGCCGTGACCCGTCGCGGCGACCGCGCGCGCTCCTCGCGCTCGTCCTGATCGTCGGGGCCGCGTCCCGTCCCGCCTCGGCCGCCGAGCTCCGCTCGCCCGACGGCCGCATGAGCCTCGCCGGCTCGCTCGCGACCTGGGACGTGATCCGTCTGCACGACGACACGCCGAGCGAGCGCCCCACGGGCCTTCTCGACCTCCGCCTCGACGCCACGACGACCGATCGCTGGCGCGTCTTCACCTCGCTCCGCGCCGGCTACGACGGCAAGATCGGCCATCCGCGCGGCGGCAACCCCTTCCTCGCGCTCGACGAGGTCTACCAGTCGAAGGACCTCTTCCTGAACCTCGACGAAGCCTACGTCGACCTCTACTTCGAGACCTTCGAGCTCCGGATCGGCAAACAGAAGATCTCGTGGGGACAGCTCGACGACATCCAGCCGACCGATCACTTCAATCCCCAGGACCTGACCGAGTTCTACTTCCGGCCCGAGCTCGAGCGGAAGATGGGCGTACCCGCGATCCGCTGGACGGGTTACGTCGGCGCGACCACGCTCGACGTCGCGTGGAATCCGATCTTCACGAGCTCGCGCCTCGCGGCGCCCGAGGACCGCTGGTTCGCGCCGCTGCTCCGCGTTCCCGAGACCTTCGACACGCCCTTCGGCCCGGTCCCCGTCGCCACGCGCTATCCCGACGTCGACCCGCCTCCGCACACGCTCGCGAGCTCCGACGTGGCGATCCGCCTCAAGCACTTCCACGAGGGCGTCGAGATGTCGCTCACCGGCTTCCACGGCTGGGACAAATGGGGCCAGACCTACGAGGGTCGCAGCGCGGCGACCGTCGCACCGACCGGCGACGCCGCGAACCCGCTCGCGACCAGCGTCGACGTGGACGTCGTACCGTCGACGCGCCGGATCACCGTCCTCGGCGCCGACCTCGCGATGCCGCTCCTCTGGTTCGCCCTCCGCGCCGAGGCGGCCTGGATCCACGGCCGCGGCTTCCCGCTGCGCGTGCAGGAGACGCTGGCGAGCGACCCGCAGCTCTTCCAGGTGGTCGGCGAGGCGGCAGAGCGCGTGGCGCAAACCGGCACGGCCGAGACGGTCGCGCTGCCGATCCCGCCCGCGGCACTCGAGCGCGAGTGCCTGCAGTGGGGCATCGGCCTCGACTGGTTCGTCACCGAGCGCGTCTCGCGCCGCCTCGTCGGCCGCGAATGGCTCGCGGGCACCTTCTTTCTCGCGCAGCTCCTCCAGACCGTCATCTTCGACCACGACGCCGCCTTCATCGACGATTCGGTCGAGAGCCTTCTCGCCGCGACGATCCGCCAGAGCTTTCTCGACGAGCGCCTCGGGATCGAGCTCAAGACCGTCTACAACCCGAACCACGGCGACTGGTTCGTCTGGCCGCAGACGTCCTACCGCCTGACCGAGAGCCTCTCCGCCCTCGCCGAGGCCCGGCTCATCGGCGGCTCACCCAGACAAACGATCGGCCAGTACCACGATCACGACGGCATCAAGCTCGGCATGCGCTGGTCGTTCTGAGTCGTGACCGCCCTCACCGGTCGTTGTCGTCGTGCACCTCGAGAGCGAGCGTCGCGACGTCGTCGGCGGGCGTCGGGTCGGTCCCGGGACCGGCCGCGCGGATCGCGAGCTGGCAGCGCGCGGGCGTCGCGGCCGGCGAGAAGAAGTCGGCGGCGGCGATCGTGAGCGCGAGCGTCGCCGTCTTGCGCTTGCCGGCGCCGACGACGAGGCGGTCCTGCGCGCCCGCGACCCGCGGCGCGAAGTCGGGACCGGCCGTCACGATCCCGGCCGGGCAGTTGCCGGTCTCGACCACGACGCGGATCTCGTGGCCGGGCGTGCCGCGGTCGGCGACAACGTCCTCGTTCCGGACCTTCACGCGCAAGCGCAGCGTCTTCGCGGCGACGCCGTCGCGCAGGTGCACGCGCTTCGGGCGGCGGTAGCCGGTGATGCCGGAGTCGTGACCGCCGCCCCCCGGCCCGGGCGTGGCGGTCGGCTGCGGAAAGACGAAGGTCGGCGTCGGCGCCGGGCCGTCGCCGACCGAGAAGCGGCGGTCGACGCGCGTGACGTTGCCCTGCCGATCGGCGACCGCGACCCGCAGATGCGCGGTCGCAACGTCGATGAGCGGCGGTGTGAACGCGACCGACCAGATGCCGTCGCCGACGACGGTCGCGAGGTCCGCGAGCTCCGTGCCGGGACCGCGCCCCGCGATCGGCACGTCGGCGGTGATCGAGAGCGAGCCCGCCTCGAGTCCGGAGTCGGCGTCGGCGGCGCCGATCAGGAGCGAGCCGAGCGCCCCGCTGTTCCAGCCGGGCCGCGGCAGCGTCACCGCGAGCGCGGGGCGGAGGTCGTCGAGGAACCAGCCGTAGCCGTTGGTGGTGAGGTCGATCGGACAGCCGAGGTCGACCCAGCGCGCGATCGTGCGCTTCTCGTCCTCGCCGAGCGCCGGGACGCCGCTTCCGGGCGGCGGCATGATCGTGCCGGTGTAGTCGAGGTCGGCGGCGTTCGGATCGGCGCCGCCCGGCAGCGTCGCGCGCACGCCGGGCGTCGACTCGGTCGGGTGGTCGGCGTTGGTCCAGCCGTCGAGGCGTGCGCCGAAGATCTTCCAGACGAGCAGCGAGCGCCGGCTCTGGAAGCTCCGCACGTAGCGGCTCGCGTTCGTCTGCCGCCAGCTCGTGGGCCCGACCGGCGGATACCCCCAGCGCGCCGAGCGGTCGTCGGCGAGCCGCGCGTAGTCGCCGGGCACGCCGCCGACGGCGGCGAGGTCATCGAGCACGAGATTCCCCGGCGGGCTCGCCGCGTTCTTGGTGTGGCACGGCACGCAGCTCCGCTGCAGGAGCGGCCGCACGTCGCGCAGGAACTCGACGGTCACGGCGGGCACCGGCTCCGTGCGCGTCGTCGGGGAGCCGTCGGGCGCAGCCGCGAGCAGCGGCGTCTCGTGCACGAGGTCGGCGACCGGGAAGCCGGGCTGCCCCGCGGCGGTCGCATGGAAGTCGAGCGGCAGCTGGCTGTGCGCGTGGCAGCCGCCGCAGTCGTAGCGCGCCTCGCCCGGTCGCACCTGGTGCCACGTCTGCGCCATGTTGAGCACGAGCCCGCGCCGGTCGAGCGTCTGGAACGTGAACGGCGTGTCGGCGGGAATGCGCGCCACGAAGCTCGTGTCGGGATTGCCCTCGGGATCCAGGAGCGGCGCCCCACCCGGTCCCGTCTTCCGCACCGGGATCTCGCCGAGGATGCGCAGGCGCTCCATCGCGTGGCTCGCGAACAGCGGCCCGCCGCTCGGCCCGCCGTGCGGGCCGTAGCTCCGGTGCGTGTTCGGCTCCATCGCGAGGAGGCGGATCGCCCAGACGTCGTCGTCGTCGTAGCGGCCGGCGTCGGCGCCCTGCCATTCCCAGTTGCTGCTCTGGCCGTTCTCGGCGGTATTGAACGCGTCGAGCCCGTCGAAGGTGTTCGACCACGAGGGCACGAACCCGGGGAAGCTCTCGCGCTTCAGGAGGCTGCTCGTGCCGACCAGACCCGTCGCCGTACCGGCCGGCAGCTCGGCGTGCTCCGTGCCGTCGTTCGGGAGCCACGGCAGGACGTCCGGCTGGTCGACGCCGTGCACGGCGCGGTACGGCACCACCGCACGCGGCCACGCCTCATTGTAGCTCGGGTCGTTCTTCACGAGCACAAGGTCGCCCGGCGCGTGCACGACGTCACCGTTCGGCACGACGTAGATGCCGCCGTCGTACTCGGGCGTCGAGATCGGACGGTCGAGGTCGTTGGCGGGCCCCGGCGTCCACACCACGAGGAGATCGTTCGCGGGCGCCGCCGAGGGGTGCGTGAACTTGCCGACGCGTCCCCCGCCCGATCCCACCGGCGCGGCCTCGTCGTTGCCGTGCGTGAACGGCGTGATCGAGAACAGGCCGAAGGGCGTGAACGCCATCCGGAAGTCGTAGCGGAAGCCGCCGCCGACGGTCTGCGCGATCGCGGGATTGTCCTCGGGGAAGGCGCTGAAGAACGACGGCGTCCCCGCGGGCGCCGCCGGCGGCAGGCGATAGAGCGCGCCGAAGCCGTTGTTGTTGAGGTTGTAATAGTCCACGACGACGAGGTCGCCGTTCCCGAGCTGGGTCAGGAAGTGGAACGCCTGCCCGCTCCGGAACGCGCTCACGACCGGCCGCCACGCGCGGCCGTCGGGCTGGATCGACCAGACACCCCACATGCGGCCGTCGCGGAGCCCCTGGCTCTCGAGCGTGGAGTACGCGAGCCGGCCGTCGCGCAGGGGTGTGGGGTGGAGCGCGCTCCCGATGCTCATCGGCGCGATCGGCGTCACGTTGGCGCCGTCCTCGTCCATCACGAAGAGCTGGAGCGTCGGGTTGGTGAGGCCGCGCGGGGGCACGAAGCCGTTCCGGTTGCTGGTGAACGCGACCTTCCCGCCCGCGACCGGCGCCGGCCCGAGATTCAGGATGCCGTAGCCGAGGGAGTCGTGACCGGCGGCGGGATCCACCGGGTTCGACTCGTCGAAGGTTCCGGCGCCGGTGTTCGGGGTGAACTCGCCGAACGTCAGACGGGTGATCGCGCGGGTCGCAAGCTCCAGCCGGTAGATGTCGGCGCCGCCGTACGGCAGCCCACGTTGGGAGTTGTAGGCCTGCGGGCGGACGTCGGGGAACAGGCTGTAGTAGACGAAGCGGCCATCGAACGAGACGAAGGGATCGGTGACGGCGCCGTTGCCGCCCGCGACGAGCAGCGCCTCGCTGCCGTCGGGGTGCAGCACCATCAAGTCAGCGCCGGGCTCGAGGCTCGCCGGGTGCGCGACTTCCGGCCAGGTCGCCCCGGTGGTGTCGCCGTAACGCGGCTGGCGGACATAGACGATGTCATAGTCTCGCGCCGCCGCCCCCACGTCGCGCGACGCCACCATGACGGCGAGCGTACAAAATGCGGCAGCGAGCCCGCGGAGCGTCCGTCGCTTTCGTCCGGTCATCGCCTTCCCCCCTTCGCGGTACCCCGCAGCGGGAACGGGAGCAAATGCGACGCCAACCGTCGAAGGCTGGCCCGCAGACCTGCCTGACCAAGGTCATGGACATCATTCCAGTGAAATGCCTCCGGTAGTCGGACCTGAGCTTCGACCAGCACGCACGCTCCGAGTGACGAGGTTCCCTGCTCCGGCAGGGCTCGCGGCCTAGAGGGAATCCCATGGACACTGATTCGTCGCACGTACCGCGTCGGACACCGTGGCGTATCGTGGCTGCTGTTGCCGTAGCCACGGTTGCCCTGGTCACCGCGCCAGCCGCCCGCTGGAACGCGGAGGCGCAGGAACTCTCGGAAGCGGACGCGAAGCTTGCCGAGAAGTGTCAGAAGAGCCTTGCCAAAGCGGCGGCGACGTTCACGGGCAAGAGGCTCGGACTGGCCGGGACTTGCACCGAAACGATCTTCGCGTGCCTCCAGACCAAGCCGGACGGAGCGAAGCGGGACGCGTGCGTCGCGAAGGCGGCCACGAAATGCCGCGGGGCGTTCGCAAAGATCGATGCGGCGACCGGCAAGCTGCACACCGCGATCATGAAGCAATGCGCGTCCTTGGGAGTCGCCGGGTTGACCGCGCCGGATGGCCTGGGTTTCGCCGGGCACCCGCCCGCCTGCGAAGAAGCGCTCGGCCGTCCCGTCGGCTCGGTCGCGGATCTGGCGACGTGCCTGACCGCGACCCACGCGTGCGCGATCGATGCGATGCTGGGCGTCGCGGCCCCGCGCGCCAAGGCCCTGCTCCGCCACGCGGGCGCGCTCGACGGCCTCGCCGACCCCTTCCTCTGCCTTCCCGATCGTGGGGGCACCGACGAGGCGGTCGCGGACCGCCGCGGTACCGGGAAAGCTCTCACCAAGTGTGCGCGGGCGATCCGCACCAAGGCCAGCGCGCTCGGCGCGAAGCGGCTGAAGGCGCTCGGGCGCTGCGCTACGGCGCTCTTCGCGTGCGAGCAACGCGACGACCAGGCCTGTCGCACCAAGGCGGCCACGTCGTGCGAGAAAGCCTTCGCGGCCGTCGCCGCGGCGGCGGACGACCTCCCCTCCGACCTCGCCGCCAAATGCGCCTCGCCGCTCCAGGCCGAAGCCCTGCAGCTCGCGGGCCTCCACCTCGGTGCAGTCACCGACGTATGCGCCGCCGTGGGAGTGCCGGTCGTTGCGAGCTTCGGCCAGCATGCAACCTGCCTGATCCGGCAGCAGGCATGCGCCGTCGAGGAGCTGGCGCAAGCAGCCGTTCCCCGCGCCGCCGGACTCCTCGCCGCGCAGGGGCTCTCGCTGTACAGCCCGTTCTGTCCCGGAGCGCCGCCGCTGCCGACGCCGACCCCCGTGACGACGCCGGTCCGCACCGCGACCCCCACCGCCAGCCCGACGCCGGGTCCGGGGAGCTGTGGCAACGGCCTCATCGATGGCGCCAAGGAAGTCTGCGACGGCGCCGCGCTCGCCGGTGCGACCTGCGCCACGCTCCGCTTCGCCGGCGGCACGGTGGCATGCGCGGCCTCGTGCCGCGGCTTCGACAGCACCGGCTGCACCCTGCCGGGAGAGCCGCCGCCCGATCCGGCCACCGTGGCGCCGCCCCCGGACCTCAGCGTGGTCAGCGGGTTCGGCGCCACGGTGGACTTCCTCTTCCGCGGCGATCCACCGATCCAGTACGGAGTGGTGGCCGGCACCATCGACCCCGTGACCGCGGCCGTCGTGCGCGGCAAGGTGCTCGACGCCGGGGGCGCGGCGCTCGTGGGCGTCGAGATCCGCATTCTCGAGCGTCCCGAGTTCGGCGCCACGCAGAGCCGTGCCGACGGGGCATTCGATCTCGTCGTGAACGGCGGCGGGAAGCTGATCGTGCGCTACGAGAAGAGCGGCTTTCTCCCGGCGCAGCGTCAAATCGACGTGCCCTGGCAGGACTACGTCGCCACCCCCGAGGTGCGGCTCTGTCCCCTGGATGCGCAGGCGACCGCGGTCGACCTCGCCACCGCGACCGGAATCACGGTGGCGCGCGGCAGCCAGAAGACCGACGCCGACGGCACGCGCCGGGCGACCTTACTGATCGAGCCCGGCACGGCGGCCGAGATGCTGCTGCCCGACGGCTCGACGGAGCCGCTGACGCAGATGACCGTGCGTGCCACCGAGTACACCGTCGGCGCCTCCGGACCGGCACGGATGCCGGCGGTCCTGCCGCCGACCAGCGGCTACACCTACGCCGTCGAGTTCTCGCTCGACGAGGCGATGGCGGCGGGCGCGCCGATGGTGCAGTTCGACCGCCCGATCCCGACCTACGTCGAGAACTTCCCGGGCTTTCCGGCCGGGACGGCCGTACCGGCGGGCTATTACGATCACCTTCGCGGCGCCTGGGTCGCGGCGCCGAACGGCCGGGTCATCGACGTCGTCGGCATCACGAGCGACCGGGTCGATCTCGACGTGACCGGCGACGGCGTCGCCGACACCGGCACGGCGCTCGCGGATCTCGGCATCGACGACGGCGAGCGGGCGACCCTCGCCACCCTGTACGGCCCCGGCACGAGCCTCTGGCGCGTCCCCGTCGATCACTTCTCGACCTGGGACTACAACTGGCCGTACGGACCGCCGGGGGACGCCGAGTCGCCCGCCGACTCGGGTGCGGGGGCGCAGAGCGACGACGAGCCGATCGACGGGTCGTGTGAAGCCCGGGGTAGCGTCATCGAGTGCGAGAACCAGGTGCTCGGCGAGGACCTCGTCGTCGCCGGCACGCCCTACACGCTCCACTACCGGAGCGATCGCGTTCCCGGCCGCCTCGATTCGCTCGACCTCCGGCTCTCCGGCGCCGCGGTGCCGGCGAGCCTGCAGTCGATCCGGGTGCGGGCGACGGTGGCCGGCAATACCACCGAGCAGAGCTTCGCGCCCGGGCCCAACCAGTCGCTGGTGATGACCTGGAA
Organism: Deltaproteobacteria bacterium; assembly: GCA_020848745.1. Lineage (NCBI taxonomy): Bacteria > Pseudomonadati > Myxococcota > Myxococcia > Deltaproteobacteria bacterium. Next base: position 40,327 of record JADLHM010000136.1, read on the forward strand.
CGGCAGGGATGCCTACGGGCGGCCGGTCCAGGGCGGGCAGCGCGTCACGGGGTCGATCGACTACGTCTACCCTGCGGTCTACCGCTCGCCCGCGCAGCTCAACGAGGCCTTCGCCAACTTCGGCGGCACGGCCCTCACGGCCAATCGCGCGGCGGCGACGATCGCGGCCTCGATGCCGTTCGAGGTGGTGTTGCGCGAGGGCATCACCGACGCTCGCGGTCTCGGGCTCGGCGGCTGGACGCTCGGCGTGCACCACTTCTACGACCCGACCACGCGCGTGCTCCATCTCGGCAGCGGCGAGCGGCGGCGGGCGGAGTCGGTGGCGCGGGTGATCGACCGCGTCCTCGAGTCCACCGGTCCCTTCGGCGGCAGCGGCACCCTGACGAGCGTCGCGATCGCGTCCGACGGCAGCATCTACTTCGCGCGTCTCGACAAGCGCATCCGCCGTCTGGCGCCCGACGGCACGGAGACGATCGTGGCCGGCACCGGCAAGTCCAACGTCGGTCCGCCGGACGCCCCCTTCGGCGACGGCGGGCCCGCGACGCAGGCGAAGCTCATCACCTCGCCCACGACGCTCCGGTTCGGCGCCGACGGCTCGCTCTACTTCGTCGACCTCAGCGTGCTTCGACGGATCCGGCCCGACGGCATCATCGAGCGGGCGGCCGGCATCTACAACTTCGGCGTCAGCCCCTGCCACGAGGCCAGCGTCACACCCGACGGCGCGGTCGCCCTGGAGTCGACGATCTGCATTGACGATTTCACCGTCGCCCCGGACGGCACGCTCTATCTCGCCGTGTTCTATCCCTTCCCGGACGACAGCCGCATCCGCCGTGTCGGTCGGGATGGGACGCTGGTCACGGTTGCCGGCAGTGGTCCGTGCCCCCCCTTCCACAGCGGCACCTGCGGCGACGGCGGCCCCGCGGTCGCGGCAAAGCTCCTCGCCGGCAACCGCAAGATCGCGCTCGCTCCCGACGGCACACTCTATCTCACGGACGGCAATCGCATCCGCAAAGTCACCAGCGACGGCATCATCACGAGCGTCGCGGGTGTAGATTTCCAGAATGGGTTTGCGGGGGACGGCTTCCCCGCCAGTTCGGCCACGCGGTTTTGTGGCCCGACGGGCTTCGCCTTCACTCCAGACGGCGCGGTCATCATCGTCGACGGCAACAACAACCGCGTGCGCCGCATCGCGGCCGATGGCCTGGTCTCCACGATCGTCGGCTCGGGCACGGCGTGCGGGGTTGCCAACATCGGCCAGGCCGGGGACGGCGGACCGGCGCTGCAGGCGATCATCGCCTGGCCGCAGCAGTTGGCGCTCGCACCGGACGGCGACGTCTTCGTGGTCGCCGGCCTACCGCGCCGCATCCGACGCATTGGAAAGCCGCTTCCCGGCTTCAGCGCCGCCGACATCCTGGTCGCCTCAGAAGACGGCCGCCTGCTCTACGCCTTCGATCCCAACGGCAAGCACCTCGCGACCTTCGACGCGCTCACCGGGGCGCTGCGGCGCGCGTTCGCGTACGACGCGGCGGGGCGCCTGGCGCAGGTGATCGAGAAGACCGGCGCCACCGACAACGTCACCACCATCCAGCGCGACGGCGCCGGCCACCCGACCGCGATCGTGGGCCCGTTCGGGAAAGCGACCGCGCTCGGCGTCGACGGTAACGGCTTTCTCGCCTCGATCACGAATCCCGCGGGCGAGACCACCGCGCTCGGCTCGACGGCGAGCGGGCTCCTCACGACGCTCACCGCCCCGGGCGGACGCACCGGCAGCTTCACTTACGACGCCGCCGGCCGGCTGCTCACGGACGAGGACCCGGGACCCGGCTCGCAGACCCTCGACCGCAGCGGGCCGCCCGAGGCCTTCACCGTGATCCGCACCACCGCCCTCGGACGCGCCACGACCTACGAGGTCGAGCGCCTGCCGGACCGCGTCGAACGGCGGACCATCACGGCGCCCGACGGCACCGCCGCGATCGTGACCGACAACAGAGACGCGGCGACCCGCACCACCTCCGCGCCCTCCGGTACCGTGCATACGATCACCGCGGGCGGCGATCCCCGCTTCGGCATCCAGGCGCCGGTGGCGACCAGCGTCTCGCTCCAGTTCCCGGGCGGGCTCACCGCGCTCACCACCAACGCGCGCACCGCGACCGTCGCGAACGTTCTCGATCCGTTGAGCCTGGTCACCCTGACGGAGACGTCGACGGTCGCGAGCCACACGTGGACGACCACGTACACCGCGGCGACGCGCACGCTGCTCACCACCAGTCCGCTCGGGCGCACGCGCACGCTCACGCTCGACGCGCTCGGCCGCCCCGCCACGTTGCAAGCCTCGGGCGGTGCCGCCACCGCCGCGACCTACGACGGCCGCGGCCGCCTGGCGACGGTCACGACCGGCACGCCACCGGCGGAGCGGGTGGTCACCTTCGGCTACGATGCCCAGGGGATCGTGGCGACCGTCACCGACCCGATCGGGAGGACGGTCACCATGGAGCGCGACGGGGCGGGCCGGCTCATCCGCAAGATCCTGCCCAGCGGGGACGAGATCCACGTCGACTTCGCCGCCAACGGCGATTTCGCGGGCATCACGCCGCCCGGACGCCCCGCGCACGCGTTCGCCTACGACGCGCGGGGGATGCTCGCGAGCATCACGCCGCCGGCAGTGGCCGGCACGGGAGCGACGACGTTCGCCTACGACGACGACGGAGCGCTCACCACCGTCACGCGTCCCGGCGAGAGCGTCGTCTTCGCGTACGATGCGGCGGGGCGACTCGCCACGCTGGATCTCGACGTCGACGACGGGCCTCAGGGCGCCTACACGGTCGGGTACGACGCCACGACCGGCCAGGTCGCCACCGCAACCGGCCCGGGCGGCGCCACGCTCGCCTATGGTTACGACGGTGCCCTCGTCGCCGGCGTCACCTGGAGCGGTCCGGTCACCGGCAGCCTGACGCTCGAGCACGACGCCCGCCTGGCCATCACGACCGAGTCCGTGAACGGCGGCGCATCCATCACCTTCACGCACGACGACGACGATCACCTGATCGCGGCCGGTGCGCTCGCGATCAGCCGCGATGCCGCGACCGGCCTCCCCGCGACGACCACGCTCGGGGTGGTGAGCGACACCTGGACCTACGACGGCTTCGGCGACCTCACCGACTACGCGGCCACGGCCAACGGCGCGCCGCTCTACGCGGAGAGCTGCGACCACGACGGGCTCGGCCGCATCACGCGCCGGGTCGAGACGATCGCCGGCGGCACCGACACCTACGACTACGCCTACGACGCGAAGGGCCAGCTCACCGAGGTGCGGCGCGACGACGCCGTGGTCGAGAGCTACACCTACGATCCGAACGGCAACCGCACGGCGGCCACGGTGGGCGGCAGCAGCGTCACCGCCACGTACGACGATCAGGACCGCGTGCTGACCTACGGCACCGCGACGTTCACCCACACGCCGAGCGGGCGCCGCGCCGAACGCACGACGCCCGGCGGGACGACCGCCTACACGTACGACGCCGTCGGGAATCTTCTCGCCGTGAACCTCCCGAGCGCTACGGACGTCACCTACGCCCTCGATCCGGGCATGCGGCGGGTCGCGCGCGACGTGGACGGGGTGGCGGCGGAGCGTTTCCTCTATTCGGGCAACCGGCCCATCGCCGAGCTCGACGCCGGCGGCGCACTGGTGACGCGCTTCGTGTACGCGGGCGGGCCGGCCCCGGCGTATTTCGTGCGCGGCGGCACGGCTCACCGGCTGCTCACCGACCACGCCGGCAGCGTGCGCCTGGTGGTGAACGCGGCGACGGGCGCAGTCGTCCAGCGGCTCGACTATGACGGCTTCGGCCGCGTGACGCTCGACACCAATCCCGGCTTCCAGCCCTTCGGCTTCGCGGGCGGACTCTACGATCCGGCGACCGGGCTGGTGCACTTCGACGCGCGCGACTACGATGCCGCGACCGGCCGCTGGACGGCCAAGGACCCGATCGGCTTCGCCGGCCTCGACACCAACCTCTACCGCTACGCCGGCAACGATCCGGTGAACTTGCACGACCCGAGCGGGCTCACGGTCGGCGAGATCATCACCGGCGTCATGGCCGGCCTGGTGGACATCGCCATGTTCCCGGTGAGCTTCTCGCACGGAATGGCGGTCTTGAACGCCAACTTGACCGGACAGCCCGTGCCCCCCGATCCCAACCCGATCGTGGGATTCTTGAATGCGCTGAACGAGATCGCCGCCAACTTCTTCGACGCCGAGCCGCTGGTCGAGACCGATGGTACGGCCTTCACCGCGACCCGAATCTGCAGCTCCATCGTGGGAACGCTCGGCGCGGGCGCCGCGGCCGGCGCGGGGCGCGCCGCCGGCGCGAGCGGGGGCATCCGACCGGCCATGCAGGCGGCGGGGAGAGGCATCGCGCAGACGGCCGACGACGCCTATCGACCGCTGGTGTCCGGACAGGCCGCGCGCGCCGAGCGGCTCGCGGCGGAGAACGCCAAGCGCATCGCCGAGCAAGAGGCCAAACAAGCCGCGCAGCAGGCAAGCGAGCGCGAGCTATGGCTGATTCGTCCCGAGGGTGGCGGCGCCGGCACCCATGGAGTTGGCAAACCGGCAGGGGGATTCGGCATCGGGCGGTAATGCCGGAGACGGGTCGCGCGCGAGTCGCCGGCTAGAGGTTGTAGATGCCCGCGGCTTCGGGTTGGAAGCTGACCTCCGTCAGGCGCAATCGCCGCTTGCCGCCCGGAGCCGGCCATTCGACTTCCGCCCCTTCAGCGCAGCCGAGGAGCGCGAGGCCGATCGGCGCGAGGACCGAGACGTGCCGGGCGGCCGGATCGGCGGCGGCCGGAAACACCACCTTCACCGTCAGTTTCTCGCCGCTGTCGAGGTCCGAGAGCATCACTTCGGAGTTCATCGTGACCACGCCGGGCGACACCTCCTCGGGCCCGACGATGCGCGCGCGCTCGAGCTTCTCCGCGAGCGCGTCCAGGCCTTCGACCTCGTCCGGTCGTTCGCGCAAGAGCTTCATGAGGCCCTCGAGACGCATCTTGTCGAACCAACTGATCACGTCGTGATTCCCTACCGATTGCATGCGGGCTCCTCTCGAGAACGCGGGCAGGCTCCTGGCACATTGCCTGAAATCTCGGAGGTCTGGAATGACGTCGGCGACGATTCGCGTCGTGCTCCGCCTCAGTGCGCGCCGCCGGCGGCCATGCCCTCGCCCGCCGGCTTCAGCATCGCCGCCGGCCGGTCGAGAATGCCCTTCTTCGTCAACTCCGCGATCGCCGCGTCCATCGTCTGCATGCCGTGCTGCTGGCCGGTCTGCATCGCGGAGGGGATCTGGTGCAGCTTCGCCTCGCGGATGAGGTTCCGGACGGCGGGAATGCCGACCAGGACCTCGTGCGCCGCCACGCGCCCTCCGCCCTTCTTCTTGAGGAGCTTCTGCGCGATCACCGCCTCCAGCGACTCGGAGAGCATGGTCCGGATCTGGCCCTGTTGCCCGGAGGGGAACACGTCGATGATGCGGTCGACCGTCTTCGCCGCGCTCGAGGTGTGCAGCGTCCCGAACACCAGATGGCCGGTCTCGGCCGCCGTCAGCGCCAGCGAGATCGTCTCGAGGTCGCGCATCTCGCCGACCAGGATCACGTCGGGATCCTCGCGGAGCGCGCTCTTGAGTGCCGCCGAGAAGGAGCCGGTGTGCGGTCCGACCTCGCGCTGGTTCACGAGACAGCGCTTCGACGGGTGCACGAACTCGATCGGATCCTCGACGGTCAGGATGTGCGCGTCCCAGGTGTCGTTGATGTGGTCGACCATGGCGGCGAGCGTGGTCGACTTGCCGGAGCCGGTCGGCCCGGTCACGAGCACGAGGCCGCGCTCTTTCTCGCAGAGCTGCTGGAAGATCGGCGGCAGGCCGAGCTGCTGCATCGAGGGAATCACCGTCGGGATGCGGCGCAGCACGGCGCCCGGGCCGCGACTCTGCAGGAAGACGTTCACGCGGAAGCGCCCGACGCCCTCGAGCTCGTACGCGAGGTCGAGCTCGTGCTCCTGCGCGAAGCGCGCCTTCTGCTCCGGGGTGAGCGTGGTCTCGACGCACGCCATGACCTCCTCGGGACCCTGCGCCGGATGGTCGAGCGGGGCCAGATCGCCGTCGATCCGGAGGCGCGGCGGCTGACCGGCGCTCAGGTGCAGGTCGGAGGCGTTCTTGTCGACGACTTCGCGGAGGAGCTGCTCCATGGTCGGCATGCGGAATCCCCTTTCGTGCGGCACGCCGACCTTCGCGGCGCGCGCGGCGACGCGGCGTTCGCGCCGCGGTCGGCACACGCTGTTGCAAGACACACGCCATCCGCCCCACCCGCGCTGCGTCGCGTCGAGCAGGCTCCCCAGCGACGCGCCGCCGTCGGCGCCGTCGATCGGATGGCGGCAGGCGGGCGGCCGATGCTAGGAGAGCCGCCGATGCCGCATGCCACCTGCTCTGCGGGGTGCCGGGAAGCCGCATGAGCGCCCGCCGCTTGCGCGTCGCCGTCGTCGGACACGCGCAATACGTGACGCTCGCCGCGGCGCCGGCGTTGCCGGGACCCGGCGCGATCCTCCATCTCGCGCACCCGACCTACGTCGCGGGCGGCGGCGGCGCGATCACGTTCTTCCAGCTCGTCCGCAGCCCGGCCGAGGTCCACTTCTTCACGGCGCTCGGCACGGACGGCGCCGGCGTGGAGGTCGAGGGTGCGCTCCGTGCGTCGCGCGCGACGATCCACGTCGCCCACCGGGCCCGCGCGCACCCTCGCGACCTCGTCCTCGTCACCCCCGACGGCGAGCGTACGATCGTCGTCATGCAACCGCCACTGCACCCGAAGATCGGCGATGCGCTGCCGTGGGGCATCTTCGCGGACTGCGACGCGGTCTTCTTCACCGGCGACGACGCCGCCGTGCTGCGGACGGCGCGCGCCGCGCGTCTCCTGGTGGCGACGGCCCGGCGGGCCGCGATCATCGCGGCGGCCGGCGTCGAGGTGGACGTCGTCGTCGGTAGCCTGAACGACCCGCGCGAGTCGACGAACGACTATCCCCTGCCGCCGCGCGCGCTCGTGCTCACCGACGGCCCGCGCGGCGGCCGCATCGTGACCGCGTCCGGGAGCGAGCCGTTCGCCGCCCCGCCCGCGCCACCCCGCATCGTCGGCTCCTACGGCGCAGGCGACAGCTTCGCTGGCGCTCTCACGTGGCACCTGGTCGCCGGTCTCTCATTGAAGGAGGCGTGCGAGCGCGCCGGGCCCTACGGCGCCGCCGTGTTGGCGGGGACGAACCCGCTCGAGCACCAGCGCCCGCTCGCGTGAACGCGCGGTCCGGCGGCTCGAGAGGCGCCTGGTCGGTCGCGAGGGCGCTAGACTCGCCTGGCGGCGCCGCGGCCGCTCGGCGGCGCGACCGGCAGGTCCCAGAGCGCGGCGACCTCGGGGTCGTCCTCGTCCCAGACCCGCCGGTGCAGCTCGGCGACCAGGTCCGGGTGGCGGAGCAACTGCTTGCGCTGCTCCGGGACGATCTCGTCGGGCCCCTTGTGCACGAGCTCGTCGAGCAGCGCGGCGTACGCGGCGCGGATGCTGGCGCGGAGCATCCGGCCGGGACGGAGGAGCGCCTTGTGGAGGGCGTTCACGTACGGATCGACCGCCGTCGCGACGAACACGTCTTCGCGGGCGGGCGGCATCGCGGCGAGGCGCGCCGCGACCGCGCGGATCTCGGGTGGCGGGTCGGTCTCCTCGGGCGTCAGGAACAAGCCGAGGCCGCGGGCGCGCGTCCCGGCCGCCACGCGGCTCGCGTGCACCGAGACCGGGATCGCCAGCACGAGCGCGCCGATGATCGGGAGGATCCACCAGAAGTAGGCGGGATTCAGCCAGAAGAGCATCACGCCCCACGCGCTCGCGAACACGGTGTCGAAGCCGTGGGCGCGGACCGCGTCGCGCCACGACGTCTCGGCGTCCTCGCGCGTCTGCGAGCGCCACACGACCGTCCGCCCGATGAGGTTGGTGAAGACGAAACGGCTGTGGAAGGCCATGCGGATCGGCGCGAGGAGGCTCGAGAGCAGCACGTCGAGCACGACGCTCGCGAGCAGGCGCAGCACGCCCCCGAAGGCGCGCGCCTGGCCGTGCACGGTGATCAGCAGCACGCTCAAGATCTTCGGGACGAAGAGGATCATGCCGGTCACGGCCAGCAGCGCGAGCGCCCAGTTCGGACGCCAGACCGGCCACTCGGGAAAGAGGCTCGGCCCGGACGGGAAGTAGTCGGGCTCGAAGAACACGTTGGCGACCGCCTCCCAGGTGGAGAGCAGGAGGAACGTTGCCCACAGGAGCGCCGACACGTACGAGAGCGCACCGTTCAGGAAGAGCGTGCGGTGGGCGCCGAAGAGCCCCTCGGTGAAGAGGAGGCGCAGGTGCTGGAGGTTCCCCTGGCACCAGCGGCGGTCGCGGCTCATCTCCTCGAGCAGGGTCGACGGCACCTCCTCCCACGAGCCCCCGAGGTCGTAGGCGAGCCAGGTGGTCCATCCGGCCCGCCCCATGAGCGCCGCCTCGACGAAATCGTGGCTCAGGATCTCGCCGCCGAGCGGCGGCTTCCCGGGCAAGCGCGGCAGCGCGCAGTGCTTGATGAAGGGCGCGGTCCGGATGATGGCGTTGTGGCCCCAGTACTGCCCGTCGCCGAGCTGCCAGAAGTGCAGCCCCGCCGAGAACATCGGCCCGTACACGCGGCTCGAGAACTGCTGCACGCGCGCGAAGAGCGAGCGTCGCTGGACCGCGATCGGCACGGTCTGGATGACGCCGACGTCGGCGTGGCGCCGCATGAGCTCGACGAGGCGGACGAGGGTCGCGCCCTGCATCACGCTGTCGGCGTCGAGCATCACCATGAACGGGTAGCGCGCGCCCCAGCGCCGGCAGAAGTCGGCGACGTTGCCGCTCTTGCGCCGTAGCCGCACCCGGCGGCGGCGGTAGAAGATGCGATCGAAGCCGTCAACGTCGCGCGCCCACGCCGCCCACGCCTCTTCCTCGCGGACGATCGTCTGCGCATCGGCGGTGTCGCTCAGGACGAAGAAGTGGAACTGGCCGGCGGCACCGATCTTCGCGAGCGACTCCTCGATCGCGCGCAGGCCGGCGAAGACGCGATCCACCGGCTCGTTGCAGATCGGCATGACGATCGCGGTCGGACGCCCCTCGGCGTCGGGATCGGGCGCCGCTCCCGGAAACGGCACGCTCGCGCCGGGCGCGCGCGTGATCGCGAAGCGGTCGCCGCGCACGAGGCACCAGAAGCCCATGAGGGCCGCCCAGAACCCGATCGAGATCCACCCGAAGAGGACGCCGAACACGACCACGATCGCGAGCTCGAGCGAAGTGCCGCCGCCGCGCGGCAGTACGTTCACCATGAAGCCGCTCGCAACGACGGTCGGCAGCAGCACCAGGGTCGCGAGCAGCAGCCGGCGGCGGAAGGCGACCCGCGTCCACGCGAGCGCGCGCCGGCGCCGCCGAAACGCCTTGCGCGCCTCGGCGCCCGAGGCGCGCCCCCGCAGCCGGCCGAACCACCGATAGAGGAGGCGGCGCTCCATCGGCTCGGGCGCCATCGACGTGCGCTGGAGCGGCGGCATCGAGTCGAAGCGGCCGCCGCTGACCGGCGCCGTGCTGAGCGCGCCGCGCGCGCCGATGGCCGGCCCGTCGCCCGCCGGCGCCGCCACGACGCCCGTCCCGAGCCGCCACGCGAGAAAGGGCTCCATGCGTCCGTCCCACGGCCGCGGCGGCACCGGGTGCCGTTGCAGGAGGAGCGCCCGGAGCTGGGCCAGCGTCACGTCGACCGCGTCGTTGCCCTCCTCCCATGGCTCGCTCATCGCGAGCGCGACGGCCTCGCGCGCGAGGCCGTCGCGCTCGCCCGCGGCGACGCCGAGCGCCACGAGGTACGCCACCGCCCGCACGTGCGCGAGACGCCAGTCCTGGATGAGGCGGTGCCCCGGACCTTCGAGGCGCAGGCGGCCGGAATCGGTCGGGCCGTCGACGGTCACGCGCGGGGCCGGGTCGGCCAGTGGCTCGAGACGTTTGTCCATCGGCTCAACGAGGGTGGCGGAGGCCGATCATGGCACGGGAAGCAGGCGATTGGCACGCGCCACCGATCCGAGCCAATGGGCGCTCGGCCGGAGGGTCCGGCGCTGGGTCGCCCGGTCGACCTCCACGATTCCGAACCGCGGGGCGTACCCGAAGGCCCATTCGAAGTTGTCGAGCAGGCTCCAATACAGGTAGCCGAGGACCGGGAGCCCGTCGCCGAGGCACGCGAGCACGCCGCGGAGCGCCTGCGCGACGTACTCGATGCGCTCGCGGTCCTCGTCGACCGCGACGCCGTTCTCGGTCACGACGATCGGCGCGCCGGTGAGCGCGTGCGCGCGCCGGATGCAGGCTTCGAGCGCGTCGGGGTAGAACTCCCACCCCATCTGGGTCAGGCGCGCGTCCGGCGCGGGCCGCCGCGGCCCGTCCGGACCGACCAGCGTCCGCGTGTAGGTCTGGACCCCGAGGAAGTCGTCGCCACGCGCGGCTTCCAGAAACACGTCCTCCATGTCGCGACGCTCCCGGTCGCGGAGCGCCTCGCCGCCGTCGAGCGCCTGCCAGTCCTGCATCGCGAGCGTGAGCCCGATCGGCGCCCGACCGGGGCCGCTCCGGATCGCGTCGACCGCGAGCCCGTGCGCGGCGATCAGCACCGCGTTGGCGCGCAGGCGGAGCTCGGGGTCGCGCGCGCCGGGCGGAAAGAGCCCCCAGCGATGTCCGACGTCGGCCACGATGTTCGGCTCGTTGATCGTGCAGACGCGGCTCACGACGTCGCCGAGCCGCGCCGCCGCACGCGCCGCGAAGCGCGCGAAGAGGTCGGCGGTCGCGGGCTCCGTCCAGCCGCCGCGCGCCGTCACCCAGCGCGGCGTCGTGAAATGATGGAAGGTGACGATCGGCGCGAGGCCGCGCACCAGGCACGCGTCGCACACGCGCCGGTAGTGGTCGAGCGCGGCCGCGGAGAACTCGCCGTCTTCCGGCTCGATCCGGCTCCACTCGAGCGAGAAGCGATACGCGCCGAACCCGAGCCCGGCGAGCAGGTCGAGGTCGTCGGGATAGCGGTGATAGTGATCGCAGGCGTCGCCGCTCGGCTCGCGGCAGGGCGTGTCGATCCCGTGCTCCCAGGCCCACCAGTCGTTGTTCCAGTTGCCGCCCTCCACCTGGTGGGCGGCGGTGGCGGCGCCCCAGACGAAGCCGTCGGGAAAGGCGTCGCCGGAGCTTGGACGCTCGGTCACGCGGCAGGTATGGGAGGCGGCGCACGCGGCGTCAAGCGCTCGCCGCCACCCCGCAGGATGGAGCGATGAGCGAGCAGACGCTTCGACGGCTTTCTGGCACAATGACCGACGCATGCCTTCGCGGCCCGCGCGCACTCCGGCCACGCCGCTGCTCGCGGTCCTCGTGGCGAGCGTCCTGATGGCCGCGACCCCCGAGGGGAGCCGCGCCGACGCGCCGGCGGCGGAGCCGCCCCGGCCCGCCTGCCCCCTCGAGTCCAGCCTGCGCGTCGAAAGCGCCACGCCCGTCTGGGAGGACGATCCGGTCCCGACGCCGAAGAAGAAGGCGTGGGAGGACGCTCTCGGCGGGCAGCTCGCCGCCCGCCCCATCGTGCGGGCGCGCATGAAGGGCTGGCCGACCGCCGCCCTCGTCGACCGCGCGGCCCTGCCCCACGACGACCGCGCCTTCCTCGGGCGGCTCGCGCGCGACACCTGGCGCGGGCTCGACGCGTTCACCGACCGTGAGAACGGCCTCCCGGTCGACCACGTGCGCATCGAGGACGACGGCGACGGCGCGCCCGGCGGCGTCGTCGGCGACTACACCAACGTCACCAACGTCGGGATGCACCTGATCGCGGTGGTCGCGGCGCGGGCGCTCGACCTCGTCCCGGAGCGCGACGCGATCGCCGCGATCGAGCGCACCCTCGACACCCTCGACCGCCTCGAGACGCACGCGGGCTTCTTCTTCAACTACTACGACACGACGTCGCTCGAGCGGACCAGCAACTTCGTCTCGTTCGTCGACTCGTCGTGGCTGATCGCCGGGCTCATGGTCGCGCGCGCCGCGTTCCCGATCCTCGCCGCGCGCACCACGCCGCTCATCGACCGGATGGACTACCGCTTCTTCTACGACGAGAAGCTCGGCCTGCTGTCGCACGGCTACTTCGTCCACCGGCGCGCGCGCTCCCGCTACCACTACGGGGTGCTCTACACCGAGGCGCGGCTCGGCGCGCTGCTCGCGGTCGGCAAGGGCGAGGTTCCCGAAGCGACGTGGTTCCGCATGGTGCGGACCTACCCCGCCGACTGCCTCGGCCAGACCCAGACCCCGGTCGCCGCCACGCGCAAGGTCGTCCGCGGCCACGAGGTCTGGGGCGGCTGGTACGAGTGGCAGGGCGAGCGCTACGTGCCGTCCTGGGGCGGCAGCATGTTCGAGGCGCTCATGCCGCTGCTCGTCGTCGACGAGCAGCGCGCCGCCCCGACGAGTCTCGGCCCGAACGACGTCGCGCACGCCGTCGTGCAGCGCCGCTACGCGCTCGAGACGCTCGGGTATCCCGTCTGGGGCCTGTCGCCGGCGGCGATCCCGAGCGACGGCTATCGCGAGTTCGGCGTGCGCCCCCTCGGCGCGCGCGGCTACGGCGCGGGCATCGTGACCCCGCACGCGAGCGCGCTCGCTCTCGCCGTCACGCCGGTCGAGGCGACGGCCAACCTCCGCCGCCTCGCCGAACGCTACGACCTCTACGGCGACTACGGGCTCTACGACGCCGTCGATCCCGCCAGCGGGAACGTCGCGCGCGCCTACCTCGCGCTCGACCAGGCGATGACGCTCGTGGCCATCGCCAATCATCTCCGGGGCGGCGTCATTCCCGAGCTCTTCGCGACCGATCCGATCGCCAAGCGCGCCCTCGCGATCCTCGGCGACGAGCGCTTCTTCGAGTAGAAGACCTCGCGATGGCTCGGGTCGCCCTCGTCCACCTCGGGAAGATCTATCCGACGGGCGCGCCGGGGCGCGACCCGAACGGCGTGCGGGCGCTCGACGACGTCACGCTCGAGGTCGCCGACGGCGAGCTCCTCGTACTGGTCGGCCCCTCGGGCTGCGGCAAGTCGACGGTGCTGCGTCTGGTCGCCGGCCTCGAAGCCGCGACGAGCGGTGAGATCCGCATCGGCGACGCCGTCGTGAACGATCTCCCGCCGCAGGCGCGGAACGTCGCCATGGTCTTCCAGGACTACGCGCTCTATCCGCACATGACCGTGCGGCGGAACCTCGAGTTCCCCCTCCGCATGCGCGGCACGGGACGCGCGGAGATCGCCCGCCGCGTGGAGACGGTCGCGGGCCAGCTCGATCTCGCGGCCCTGCTGGATCGCCTGCCGAAGCAGCTCTCCGGCGGCCAGCGCCAGCGGGTCGCGATGGGGCGCGCGCTCGTGCGCGAGCCCGCCGTGTCGCTCCTCGACGAGCCGCTCTCGAATCTCGACGCCAAGCTCCGGGTCGAGGTGCGCGCGGAGATCGCCGCCCTCCAGGAGCGCACGCGCACGACCATGCTCTACGTGACGCACGATCAGGTCGAGGCGATGACGCTCGGCGAGCGGGTCGCCGTCCTGCACGCGGGCCGCCTCCAGCAGATCGCGACGCCGCGCGAGCTCTACGCCCGGCCCGCGAGCGCGTTCGTCGCCGGCTTCATCGGGAACCCGCCGATGAACCTCCTGCCGGGGCGCCTCGCCGCGGACGGCGCCGGCGTGCGCGTTGCGGTCGCGGGCGGCACGCTGCGGGTCGCGCCGGAGGCGGTCGCGCACCGGCCGGCGGGCGGCGCCGCCGAGATCACCGTCGGCATCCGCCCCGAGGCGCTCGTGCGCGTCGACCCCGGCGCCGCGAACGCGCTCCGGCTCACGGTCGCGCACGTCGAGTGGCTCGGCCACGAGACGCTCGCGCACCTGCGGGCGACGGAGCCCCCGGGCGCCGGCCGCGACGAGGAGCGGGACGACGGCATGGTGGCGCGTCTTCCCGGCATGCACCAGCTCGCCCCCGGCGAGCCGCTCGCTCTCGGCGTCGACCCGGCGTCCGTCTACCTGTTCGACCGGAACGGACGCGCGCTCGGGTAGGAGCCGCCGCACCCCGTCGGCGGCGGTGGACTAGGGCGCCATCTGTGCAGAGCTTCCCTGGAACTCCAGCCGCACGTCGGCGGGAAAGGCGCGGATCGTGACTTCCCGCTCACCGAAGCCTTCGACCGGCGTGCCGTTCACCGTGACCCGCGCGAGCGGACCCGCGAGCGGCGGCTGCAGCACGATGCCGCCCGCCGGAACGGTCAGGTCGCCGTCGAGGTGGAGCACGAGCGCGCGCTCGCCGTCGGTCCCGAGCGTGTAGGAGAGCACGCCCCAGTAGGTCGGCAGGCGCTTCACGCCGACGCCGGGCGCGGCGAGCCAGTCCGACGGCACGCCGGCGGCGAGGACCAGCGCCTGGTCGCTCTCGCGCTCGTAGGCGAGCATCGTCCGGAGCGCGCGCACGTAGCTCGAGCCGACCCACGTGTGCGGCATGTCGCCGATGAAGCGCGGCGCGTTGGGGTCGTGCCAGACGATCTCGGCCCACTGGTTCCACGCCGCCGGCCGCTGGTCGCGGAGCAGCGCATCGAGGATGTCGTGGGCCCGCTGGCGGTGCCCGAGCCGCACCATGGCCTCGACGTTGCGGAGCTCGTAGGGGCTGTAGCCGCTGCTGGCGCCCCGCCCCTCGACGCGGTCCTCGACGGTCTCCCAGTAGCGCTCGAACGTGCGCTCGATCGCCGCGCGCGGCAGGAAGGGCGCGAGGTCGGCGATCGTGATCGCGATCGCGCTCGACGTGGGGTCGAAGTCGGCGAGCTCGACCGACGCCGGCAGGTAGTCGGTCGCGCGCGTCTCCATGACCCGCGTGATCGACGCGACGATGTCCGTCCGGAACGCGTCGCGAAGCGCCGCGAAGCGCGCGGCGCGCTCGCCGTCGCCGACGACCCGCGCCAGCTCGGCCGCGTCGGTGACGCCGCGGAGCGCGAAGAAGTCGTCCCAGTACGAGTGTACCGGGTGCGAGCTGTACCCTTCGTGGCTGATCGACTCGGGGAGGAGGCCGAAGAACACCTGGCGTCCGGGCTCGCGGTACGCGTCGGTCGTGCGGGAGGCGCGCGCGTTCGCGATCCAGTCGACGGCGCGCGTGAGGACCGGCCAGAGCGCGTGCACGAAGCCGACGTCGCGCGTGAAGCGATAGTATTCGGCGATCGCGTAGATCAGCTCGCCGTTGCTGTCGTGTTCGGGGACCGGGTCGGGGCCGCGCCGGTCGACGCAGCACGGCACGCGGCCGTCCGGCAGCTGATACGACGCATACCAGGCGAGGAACTGTCGCACCTCCTCGACGTGCCCGGTCTTCAACAGCACGTCGGACGTGAGGGCGCCGTCGCGGATCCACGAGCGCGCGTAGGTGCGGGAGCCCGGCTGGATCGCGGGGCCGTCGCGATTGATCAGGATGTGCGCGATGGTCGTGCGGAGCGTGTCAACGAGGCCGCGCGTCTCCTCCGGCAGCGTCACGTCGACGCGGCTCGTCTGCTCGATCCATTCGCGCGCCACACGGGCGCGCTCCGCGTCGAGGTCCGCGAGCGACATCGTCGCGGCACGCGCGATCGTCGGAGCGGGATCGTGGAACGGAACCGCGAGGGCGACGACGCCCGGCTTGCCCGGCTCGACCGTCAGCCGATACGCGAGTGCGCCCGACGCCCACCCGAGCGGGTCGGCGACGTTGGTGTCGGGCGGCACCTTGCCCTTGAGGAGATACGGACCGACGAGCCCCTGCTCGAAGGTCGCGCCACCGAAGCGGTCGGGCGTCGTCAGCGACACGACGGCGCGCTCGCCGTTCACCCACACGGTGCGGCCGTCGAGCGTCAGGCTGCGGATCGGGGTGACGCCCCCCACCATGTTCAACGACTGCCACGGCGGCAGGACCTGGAACGGCCGGAGCGCGAGGAAGAGATCGACGTCGCGGAGGCGGTCACCGAGGTTCTCGAGATCGTAGCGCAGGTACAGCACCGACGCGCCCGCGGGCCCGCCGACGAACGTCTCGATGCGCAGCCGCAGGCCGCCCTGCTGCCACGTGACCAACGGGATCGGCAGCGTGCGGTCCGCGAGGGCCTGCGTCGGCTGAGCGTCGCTCCAGGTCACGAGGGCGCCGTCGACGTAGAGGAACGGCTCGATCGTGAAGGCGCCCTTGTCGACCTCGACGATGCCCTCCTCGCTGACGAGCGCCTCCCGGTCGTCGTCGAGCGCCCCGACGACGGTCCAGTACGATTGCCGGCCCGTGAAGTACTTCGGATAGGTGCCGCGGAAGGCGCCGGCGGCGACGGCCTCGAAGAACTGGTTCGGCGAGGTCGAGAAGGCGATCGGCTGCACCGCCAGGCTGCGGATCTCGTAGCCCTTGCCCTGGCTGCTCTGCACGAGCGCGAGCCGGACGTACCGCGACTCGCCGTCCGGCAGGTAGACGTAGCTCCGCCCGCCGCTCCCCGCCGTGCTGGCGTAGGCGACGGTCCACGTCTCGGCGTCGTCGGAGACCTCGACGCGATAGCTCGTCGCGTAGTGCTCGGGGTCCCAGTCGACGACGAGGCCGCCGTACTCGCGGGGTTTCGCGAAGTCGAGCTGGAGCCATTGCTCGGCGGCGAGCTCGCCGCTCCGCCAGCTCGTCTGCGGATCCTGGTCGAGCACGAGGCGCGGCTCGTGACCCGGCGCGAACGTCGACGCCGTCACGACGGGCGGGAGGTCGGCGCGGCTCGCCGTCGCCCGCTCCTCGAGGCGGAGGTCGTCGATCCAGACCGAGCCCTTTCCGCCCTCGCCGGTCGTGATCGCGATCTCGACGAACGCGACCTTCTTCGGCGACGCGGGCCGCTTCTGTCCCCAGGCGTACTCGAGGCGCGACTTCTTCACCACCACGTGCTGCCAGTCCTTCTGGAAGACGTAGTCGCGCTGCACGCGCCACCAGACGTTGTCGTTGGTGGGCTCGATGAGCTTGAGCTCGAGGGTGTTCGGCGGGGCGTCGCCGCGGACGTCGAAGGTGAACGCGAAGTTCCCGGGCAGCGTGATCGGAAACGCCTTGCGCGCGATGACGAACCCGCCGCCGCCGCGGAAGTCGAAGTCGAGACGCATGGCGTTCCCGGCGCGGCCGGCGTCCTGGGCGATCTCGAGGCTCGCGCCGGGCGACGCCTGGGCGCTCCAGCCCTGCACGCTCTCGAACTCGTCGAGCACCTGGGTGGCCGCCCGCACCGTCCCGGGCACGAGGTACGCGAGCGCGAGCATCGCCCCGACCGCCCACCTCCGCATGCCCGCTCGCGTCTCCCTCACTGTTTGACGCTCCCGCTCGCGATGCCCTCGATGTACGAGCGCTGGAGCGCCAGGAACACCCCGATCACGGGTAGCACGGTGAGGACGGCTCCGGCCATCATCAATTCGGTGTCCTGCACGTGCTCGCCGAGGAGGTTCGCGAGCGCGACCGGGAGGGTCTGGAGACGGCTGTCGCTCAGCACCACCAGGGGCCAGAGGAAGTCGTTCCAGGTCCCCATGAACGTGAAGAGGGCGAGCGTCACCAGGACGGGCCGGCAGAGCGGCACCACCACCGACCAGAAGACGCGGAGCTCCCCCGCGCCATCGACGCGGGCGGCGTCGAGGAGGCTCTGCGGTATCCCGAGCGCGTATTGCCGTACGAGGAAGATCCCGAAGATGCTCGCCAGCCCCGGCACGACGACGCCGAGGTAGGTGTTCACGAGCCCGAGGCCGCGCAGCATGAGGAAGAGCGGCAGCATGCCGAGCTGCCCCGGGATCACGAGCGCCAGGAGCAGCACGGCGAAGATGCGGTCGCGACCCGGGAACCGGAAGCGCGCGAATGCGTAGCCGGCGAGCGCGTTCAGCGTCACCGACACGACCGTCGTGACGATCGCGATCCCGAGGCTGTTCGCGAAGGCGCGCGCGAGGTCGAGCCGCGTGAAGAGCTCGCGGTAGTGCTCGAGCGTCGGCGCGCTCGGGATCCAGCGCGGCGGCACCGTGCTCGCCTCTCCGGTCGGCATGAGCGACGCCGACGCCATCCAGAGGAGCGGCAGCACGGTGAGGAGCGCGCCCGCGGCGAGCGCCGCGTGCACGACGACGGCCGCGCCGCGCCGGCTCACGCGACCTCCGCCCGCGTCCCGAGCGCGCGCGCGACGAGGCTCGGCACCAGCATCGCGACGAAGAGCACGAACGCGATGGCCGCGGCGTAGCCCATGTTCCACCAGCGAAACCCCTCGAGGTACATCAGCAGCACGACCGAGAGCGTCGCGTGCGCCGGTCCGCCCTGGGTCATGACGTAGGGCTCGGCGAAGAGCTGGAGGTCGCCGATCAGCGTCATCACCGTCACGAAGACGAGCGTCGGACGGAGCGCGGGGAGCGTGACGTGGACGAAGCGCGCGAGTGCCGACGCTCCGTCGACGCGCGCCGCCTCGTACAGGCGCTCCGGGACGGCCTGGAGGCCCGCGACCAGGATCACCATGTTGAAGCCGAAGGTCTTCCAGATCGTCATGAGGACGATCGCGGGCATCGCGAAGCGCGGCTCTCCGAGCCAGTCGACGGGTCCGATGCCGAAGGGCGCGACGAGCGCGTTCAGGAGCCCGATGCGCGGGTGGAAGGCGTAGCGCCACACCACCGCCACCGCGACGAGCGTCGTCACCACCGGCAGGAAGAGCGCGACGCGGAACGCCGGCTTCCAGCGCGTGAGCGGCGCGCTCAGGAGGAGCGCCGCCCCGAACGAGACGGCGATCGAGAGCGGCGCCGCGACGACGACGAAATAGAGCGTGTTGCGGATCGCGGTCCGGAAGAGCGCGTCGCCGGCGAGGCGGGCATAGTTCCCGAGCCCGATCACCCGCAGATTGGCGCGGCTCGCGACCGCGTAGATGTCGAAGTCGGTGAAGCTGAGCGCGATCGACGCCGCGACCGGCACGAAGAAGAAGATCGCGATCGCCGCGAGCGCCGGCGCCGCGAAGAGGAGCCCCGGCGCGGCGCCCGCTGGCGCGCCGCGTACGGCGCACCTCACGAGCGTCCCCCGCCCACCGGGTCGCCCGCGGGGCCGGGTCGCGCGCGCGCCGACGCATCACCGGCCGCCGCCGTACGGCCGCGCACCGGGGCGGCCGCCGCACCGCGCGCGGCGGCGCGGTCGAGCATCCAGCGGCGCTTCTCGAGCATCGCGTCGACGTCGCGGTCGAGCGCGGTGAGCGCGTCGTCGAGCGCGACGGCGCCGCGCACGACGTCCTCGGCGTGCTCGGTGATCTTGGCAGCGATGCGCTCCCACTCGGGAACCGTCGGCGGCGCCTGGACGCGGGCGAGCTGCCGCCAGAAGGCGGCCGTCCGCGGCGCGTCCGCGAGGCCGGCCTCGCGCCACGCGCTCGGCCGCGCCGGCAGGTCGCCGGTGAGGCGCCAGAACGCGAGCTGCTGCGCCGGCTCGGCGAGAAACGCGATCCAGCGCCAGGCGAGCTCGGCGTGCGGGCTCGTGCGGACGACCGCGAGGCTCGCCCCACCGGCGAGCGACACGCCGGGCCCCTCGCCCGCGAAGGTCGGGAGCGGCGCCGTCGCCCACGCGTCGGCGAGCGCCGGCAGGCGGCGGGTCATCTCGCCGAGGTTCCACGGGCCGCTGATGAGGATCGAGAACCACCCCGACGCGAAGTCCTGGTAGACGTTCGCCGACCGGGCGGCGCCGGCGCGGGGCGCGAGCCCGCGCTGGAAGAGCGATCGATAGAAGTCGAGGGCGGCGCGGAACGCCGGGCTCCGGAAGTCGCCGAAGCGGTCTCCGTCGCGCAGCAGGGTCGCGCCCCGCTGCATGGCGAAGATCACCGGCGGCTCCCACTCGGTCATCGGCAGGAGCACGGCATAGCGCTCGCCGCCGCGCGCGAGCCGCTCCATGGCTGCGACCCAGCCGTCCCAGGTCGCGGGCGGCGCGTCGACGCCCGCCGCCCGCAGCAGATCGCGGCGATAGAAGAGGACGCGCGTGTCGACGTACCAGGGTACGCCGAAGCGCTCGCCGTCGATCGCGGTCGCGGCGACGACGCCCGGGAACTCGTCGCTACCCGCGGCGAGGTCCGCAGCGACCGACGCGCGGGCGTCATCGCGCGCCGCGAGCGCGTCATCGCGCACCGCGAGCGCATCCTCGACCGGCGCCAGCGCCCCGAGCGCCGCGAGCTCCGCGAGCCACGTGTTCCCGACCTGCACGACGTCGGGCATCGCGCCGCCGACGTAGGCCGTGAGGAGCTTCTCGTGCGCGGCGCTCCAGGGAATCTGCTGCACCCGGACGCGCGCCCCGGGGTGGCGCCGCTCGAACTCCGGCACGAGCCGCTGCACGACTTCACCCTCGCGGCCCATCGCCCAGAACTCGAGCACGTCCGCATCGCCGCCGCGCCGGCAGCCGGCGATCACGCCTGCCGCGACGATCCCCGCCATGAGGGCGGCCCAGGTGGGAATGCCGCCACGGTCCGCGCGCGGTCGCATGCGGCCTCCACTGTAGCGGTGATCGCGCCGCTGACCCACCCCGATACGCCGACCTCCCCGGACTCCACGACATCCCGGACTCCGCGACTTGACCGATCTGGCGCCCTGTACCAATAGGAGCGCTCAACGTGTCCGCCGACAGATCCGCGACGGCCCCCGCCCGCCGTCGTCGCGCCGCCGCGACGACCGCGCTCGTGTTCTTGACGCTCGTGACGACGCCCGCGCTCGCCACGCGCGCGCCGAAGGCCTCCCCGAAGGCCTCCCCGCCGCCGACCTTCGGGTTCGACAACGTCGCCGGCAAGGCGAAGCAGCTCGCGGCCGAGCCGTTCAAGGCGCCGCCGCAGGTCCCTGAGTGGCTCGGAAAGATCAACTACGACCAGTGGCGCGATATCCGCTTCCGGACCGACCAGACGCTCTGGCGCGAGCCCGCCGGACCGTTCCAGGTGCAGTTCTTCCATCCCGGCCTCTTCTACGATCGTACGGTGGCCGTGAACGTCGTCACCGCGAACAAGTCGAAGCCCCTCACCTTCTCGCCGAGCCAGTTCGACTACGGGCGCAACGATTTCGCGAGCCGCGTGCCGCAGAGCCTCGGCTACGCGGGCCTGCGCCTGCACGCGCCGTTCAAGACGCCGAAATACTACGACGAGGTGATCGTGTTCCTCGGCGCCACGTACTTCCGCGCGGTCGGCCGCGACCAGGTCTTCGGCCTCTCGGCGCGCGGCATCGCGATCGACACCGGCCTCTCGTCGGGCGAGGAGTTCCCCTACTTCCGGGAGTTCTGGCTCGAGACGCCGACCGGCAAGGACCCCAAGTCGGCCGTCGTCTACGCCCTCCTCGACAGCCCGAGCCTGACCGGCGCCTACAAGTTCACGATCACGCCGGGCGAGAAGACGGTGGTGGAGACCCAGGGCCGCCTCTACCTTCGCAAGGCGCCGCAGAAGATCGGGTTCGCGCCGCTCACCTCGATGTTCTTCCACGGTGAGAACACGACCCGGTCCTTCAACGACTTCCGTCCCGAGGTGCACGACTCGGACGGCCTCCTCATCTCGAGCGGCAACGGCGAGTGGCTGTGGCGGCCGCTCGACAACCCGGTGAAGCTCGAGATCAGCTCGTTCCGGACGCCGGCGCTCCGCGGCTTCGGCCTCGTCCAGCGCGACCGCGACTTCCGGAGCTACGAGGACCTCGAGACGCGCCCCGACCTCCGGCCGAGCACCTGGGTCGTGCCCTCCGGCGACTGGGGCAACGGCCACGTCGAGCTGATCGAGATCCCCACCAAGTCCGACGCGAACGACAACGTCGTCGCGATGTGGGTGCCCGACCAGCAGCCGAAGGTCGGGACGCCGTACGACTTCGCCTACACGCTCTCGTGGTTCGGCGAGGACGCCGGGCTGCCGCCGCACGGCCGCGTCGCGGCCACGCGGCGCGACGACTTCGAAGGCACGAAGCGCTTCGTCGTCGACTTCGCCGGCAAGCTCCTCGAGGACGTGCCGGGCGACCAGATCCTGCGCGGCGACGTGACGGTCGCGAGCGGCGACGACGCGGCCGAGATCGTCGATCAGCACGTCGTGAAGAACCCGGTGACCGGCGGCTGGCGCCTCACCTTCCGCCTGCGTCCGAAGACGAGCGGGCCGATCGAGCTGCGCGCCTATCTCGACAAGGCGAGCGAGACCCTCACCGAGACCTGGTCGTATCTGCTGCGGGAATAGCGCGAGGAGGATTCCATGAAGTACGCCCAGCACAATCCGCTCCCGATCCCCGACATCGGTCCCCTCGAGCCGGTCGAGGTCTCGATGACGTCCATCTTCGACTGGGAGTACGCCCTCAAGCGCGAGAACCTGCTCGCGCTGTACGAGAAGGGCAAAGCCAGCACCTGGAACGCGACCGACCTCGATTGGTCGGCCGACGTGAACCTCGAGAAGATCCAGCGCGACTACATGGGCATGGGGTCGCAGGACGTCTTCAACCAGATGCTGAACCCGCCCCGGCCGCTCGATCAGCAGGAAGCGATCGACCTGAATCTCAACATCAACGCCTGGATGCTCTCGCAGTTCCTGCACGGCGAGCAGGGGGCGTTGCTCGCCACCGCCAAGATCGTGCAGGGCGTGCCGTGGGAGGAAGCGAAGTGGTACGCGGCCAATCAGGTCGCCGACGAGGCGCGCCACGTCGAGGTCTATCACCGCTACCTCACCGAGAAGCTCGGGATCTCGTTCGGAGTGAACCGCCACCTCCGCACGCTCCTCGACGAGATCATCTCCGACTCGCGCTGGGACATGACCTACCTCGGCATGCAGATCATGGTGGAAGGTCTCGCGCTCGCGGCCTTCGGCATGATGCGCCTGCAGTGGCCGGACGAGCCGCTCATCCAGGACATCACCACGCGCATCATGGGCGACGAGTCGCGCCACGTCGCCTTCGGCGTGCTCTCGCTCGAGCACCTCTACGCCGGGGAGCTCGGCGCAACGGAGATGAAGGAGCGCGAGGACTTCGTGATCGAGGCGACGCACCTCATGCGCGACCGCCTGCTCATGGAGGACGTCTACGAGCGCATGGGGTTCGACGTGAAGACGTGGGTCGAGTGGTCGATCAACACGCCGTTCATGTCCGGCTTCCGGCAGATGCTGTTCTCGAAGATCGTTCCCAACCTGAAACGTCTCGGCCTCCTCACGCCGCGCGTCCGCGAGGCGTACGCCAAGCTCGATCTCCTGCGCTTCGAGCACATGAAGGACTCGAGCGAGGATCCGGAGGTCGCGTCGCCGGCGGAGCTCGTCGAGGCGCTCGCCAAGATCCGCGCCGGCACCGTCTGAGCGGACGCGATCGGGCGGCGCTGCGCGACCTGCCCGGGGTCGCGCAGCGCCGCAAGGCGACTCCGGGCGCGCGAACCGTTCAGCGCGTGGCGGGCCACCCGCCATGGCGCTCGCGACCACAGCGCCGGCCGAAGTGCGCGATCGGCCGACGCGCCGTCACAGGGCGTCGCGATTCCGACGCCCCGGCCCGTCGGCAGTGGCATTTCGGTTGCTGAGCCGACCCGCCATGCGTGACCACCGAGGCTTCACCCTGATCGAAGTGCTGATCGTGCTCGTGCTCGTCGGCGTCCTCGCCGGCCTCGCCATCTCGCAGTACGCGGGCTTTCGCCGGCGCGGCTACGACAGCAAGGTCGCCGCGACCGTACGCGGCGTCGCGACCGGTGAAGAAGCCTACTACGCCGAGAACCGCATCTACGCCACGAGCGTCGGCGAGCTGCGCGGCATGACGCTCGGCGACGTCGAGATCGCGATCACCGCCGGCAACAGCGGGAACCTCGCGAGCTCCTTCCGTGTGACCGGAACGCACCCGGGCACGCCGCGGACCTTCACCTGGGTGAGCGACCCCGCGCCCGGGAGCCCGAACCTCATCGAAGGGGACGTCTAGGGCCAATGCCGGTCACTTTACAGTTCTCCGAGACCGACGGGGGCGTTTACGCGGATAGTTGCTCATCTTGATTTTGACGGCGCGCGGATAGCGTCGGGGGCGCCGTGCGGGCAGCACGAGCGTGGCGAG